>JBEKNG010000917.1:0-2658 GCA_049523075.1 Paraburkholderia sp. | reverse complement strand
ACCCAGGACGCCCGTAAATATGTCGTTTTAGGCCCCAAACCGGCCGGCACGGCCGCTCGGATCGCGCACCAGACTTGCCTTGTCGGCAGGCACAGCCGATACTTGTCAGTTGCGCGAAATCCCTTCACCCCTCGATTTAACGGCTTTTCTCATGAGCACAATCCTTGAAAGTCTTCCGTCCGGCCAGAAAGTCGGTATCGCCTTCTCCGGCGGACTCGACACGAGTGCCGCACTGCACTGGATGCGGATCAAAGGCGCCGTCCCGTACGCTTACACGGCTAACCTCGGCCAGCCCGACGAAGACGACTACGATTCGATTCCGCGTCGTGCGATCCAGTACGGTGCAGAAGGCGCGCGACTCATAGACTGCCGGGCCCAACTGGTCGCCGAGGGCATCGCCGCCCTGCAATCGGGCGCGTTCCACATCTCGACCGCAGGCGTGACCTACTTCAATACGACGCCGATCGGCCGCGCCGTGACCGGCACGATGCTGGTCGCCGCAATGAAGGAAGACGGCGTCAACATCTGGGGCGACGGCAGCACGTACAAGGGCAATGACATCGAGCGCTTCTACCGCTACGGCTTGCTTGTGAATCCGGATCTGAAGATCTACAAGCCGTGGCTCGACCAGACGTTCATCGACGAACTGGGCGGCCGCGCGGAAATGTCCGAATTCATGCGCCAGTCGGGCTTCGAATACAAGATGTCGGCGGAAAAGGCGTATTCCACCGACTCGAACCTGCTCGGTGCAACGCACGAAGCGAAGGATCTCGAGAGCCTCGAAAGCGGCATCAAGATCGTGAATCCCATCATGGGCGTCGCATTCTGGCGCGATGACGTGCAGATCGCGAAGGAAGAGATCACGATCCGCTTCGAAGAAGGCCGTCCGGTCGCGCTTAACGGCGTGCAGTACACGGATGCCGTCGAGTTGCTGCTGGAAGCGAACCGCATTGGCGGTCGCCACGGTCTCGGCATGAGCGACCAGATCGAGAACCGGATCATCGAGGCGAAGAGCCGCGGCATCTATGAAGCGCCGGGGCTTGCGCTGCTGTACATCGCCTACGAGCGTCTCGTCACGGGTATCCACAACGAAGACACCATCGAGCAGTACCGCGAAAACGGCCGGCGCCTCGGCCGCCTGCTGTATCAGGGCCGCTGGTTCGACCCCCAGGCAATCATGCTGCGCGAATCGGCGCAGCGCTGGGTGGCACGCGCGATCACGGGCGAAGTCACGATCGAACTGCGCCGCGGCAACGACTACTCGATCCTGAGCACGAAGTCGCCGAACCTGACGTACCAGCCGGAGCGGCTCTCGATGGAAAAGGTCGAATCGACCTTCTCTCCGCGCGACCGGATCGGCCAGTTGACGATGCGTAATCTGGACATCACCGATACGCGCGCCAAGCTTCTGATCTATTCGGAGGCCGGCTTGCTCGCGCCGGGCGAGGCGCTGCTGCCGCAGTTGAAGGACGATAGCAAGTAAGTAAGTCGCAGTACTTCACGGCCGGATGAGAAAGGATCTTCATCCGGCCGGATCACCTCCGCACGCCTCCGCTCCGCTTTACCTCCGCTCTACCCACACTTCACGCCCGCTGCGCGGCGCGCTCTACACATCAGCTGCAATCCATATCACGATTGATCGTTTAGGCAGCGCAATCCCCGTTGCTAAGATAATCAGTTGGCCCGTGATGCGCACAGACACTGATGACGAACGCTCGCAACAATCCACCAGACCGCCCCACTTCACGCGCCCGCCGCCGCTTGCTGGGCGGGTTCGCCGCGGGCAGTCTGGTGGTGTCCCAGCGCGTCAGTGCCGCAAACCAACTGCTCAAACCGCTCGAAGTCGCGCCGTGGAGCCGCACGCCAGGTGCGCCGATACTCGAGCACCCCTATGGGCT
This sequence comes from Paraburkholderia sp., assembly GCA_049523075.1. Classification (GTDB taxonomy): domain Bacteria; phylum Pseudomonadota; class Gammaproteobacteria; order Burkholderiales; family Burkholderiaceae; genus Paraburkholderia. The sequence goes on along the minus strand of JBEKNG010000917.1, from coordinate 760 downwards.
GCCGTCGCCACATGAGGCCAATGTCGTGCGGCGCAGCGCCCGGGGGTGGCCGCTGCCAGGTAGCGCATCCTCGATGACGCCGCTCGCCGACCTGTTTGGCACGATCACGCCGAATGGGCTCGTCTACGAACGTCATCACGGCGGGGCTCCGGACATCGATCCTGATCAGCACCGTCTGGTGCTTCATGGCCTCGTACGGCAGCCGAAGCTCTTCACGATGGACGACCTGGTGCGTCTGCCATCCGAATCGCGCATCCACTTCCTCGAGTGCTCCGGGAACACCGGTGGCGAGTGGAATGGACCGAGCGGCCAACCGGTCCAGTTGACGCACGGCTTGCTGTCGTGTTGCGAATGGACTGGCGTGCGGCTTTCCACCCTGCTGGAGGAGGTCGGCGGTCTTTCGACCTCCGCTGACGGACGAACCGGCGGGTGGATGCTGGCGGAAGGCGCAGATGCCGCGGCCATGACCCGCAGCCTGCCGTTAGACCGCATCCTCGATCGGGCGCTGGTGGTCTATGCGCAAAACGGTGAGCGCTTGCGCCCGGAGAACGGCTACCCGTTGCGCCTGATCGTGCCGGGCTTCGAAGGCAATACCAACGTGAAATGGCTGCGCCGCCTGAAGTTCGTCGATGCGCCGTTGCAGACTCGTGAGGAAACCTCGAAGTACACCAGCCTGCTGGCGAACGGCACAGCAAGGCAGTTTGCGTTCGAGATGGACGCCAAGTCGGTGATCACGCAACCTTCGCCCGGGCATCGTCTG
>JBEKNG010000916.1:0-2658 GCA_049523075.1 Paraburkholderia sp. | reverse complement strand
CCGCTCGAGCAATGGAGCTCGCCGCCGTTCGAGCCGACCCATCGCGATGGCATGCTGTACGGACGCGGCGCGGCCGACATGAAGACCTCCATTGCCGGCTTTGTGGTCGCAAGCGAAGAGTTCGTGGCGGCGCATCCGGCCCATCGCGGCTCGATCGCCTTCCTGATCACGAGCGACGAAGAAGGCCCCGCCACCGACGGTACCGTGAAGGTCGTCGAAGCGCTAAAAGCGCGCGGCGAGCGGCTCGACTACTGCATCGTCGGCGAGCCGACTTCGAGCCTGCAGTTCGGCGACATGGTGAAGAACGGCCGGCGCGGCTCGATGTCCGGCAAGCTCACCGTCAAGGGCGTGCAAGGCCATATCGCCTATCCGCATCTGGCGAAAAACCCGGTGCATCTGCTGGCGCCCGCGCTGACGGAGCTGGTAGCCGAACGCTGGGACGACGGCAACGAGTACTTCCCGCCCACCACCTGGCAGGTGTCGAACATCCACAGCGGCACCGGCGCCAGCAATGTGATTCCGGGCCATGCCGATGTGATGTTCAACTTCCGTTTTTCGACGGCCAGCACGGTCGAAGGCCTGCAAAGCCGCGTGCATGCGATTCTCGACAAGCATGACCTCGAATACGATCTGCAGTGGTCGGTGAGCGGCCTGCCGTTCCTCACGCCGCGCGGCGACCTGTCGAACGCGCTCGCCCTGGCGATCAAGGACGAAACCGGCGTGACGACCGAACTGTCGACCACCGGCGGCACGTCCGACGGCCGCTTCATTGCGCGCATCTGCGAACAGGTGGTCGAGTTCGGCCCGCTGAATGCCAGCATTCACAAGATCGACGAGCATATCGACGTCACCCATATCGAGCCGCTCAAGAACGTGTACCGACGCGTGCTCGAACAACTGGTCGCTTAACCCAAGCCCGCCAAGGACACCTCTGCAATGACGCTCCCGTTTTCCACCGTCCGCGACCTGCTGCGTTTTGCAGTGACGCGCTTTAACCAGGCCGGGTTGTCGTTCGGCCATGTCTCGGCCAACGCTTACGACGAAGCCGCCTATCTGGTGCTGCATACGCTGCATCTGCCGCTAGATCTGCTCGAGCCGTTTCTCGATGCGAAGCTGAGCCCCGCGGAAATCGACGCGGTACTGAGCGTGATCGAGCGCCGTGCGACCGAACGCGTGCCGGCGGCCTACATCACGCAGGAAGCGTGGATGCACGGCTTGCGCTTCCACGTCGACGAACGCGTGATCGTGCCGCGCTCGTTCATCGGCGAGCTGCTGCAGGACGGCCTGCAGCCGTACGTCGAAGATCCGGAACAGGTCGGCGCAGTGCTCGAACTGTGCACCGGTTCAGGGTGTCTCGCGATCCTCGCCGCGCACGCGTTCCCGAATGCGGATATTGACGCGGTCGACCTGTCGAAGCCAGCGCTCGAAGTCGCGACGCGCAACGTCGACGAGTACGAGCTCGACGAGCGTATTGCGCTGTTCGAGGGTGACCTGTTCGCGCCGCTGCCCGAACGCCGCTATGACGTAATCATCACCAACCCGCCGTACGTCAATGCGGACTCGATGGCGGCGCTGCCTGCCGAGTACCGGCATGAGCCGGAGATGGCGCTGGCCGGCGGCGCAGACGGCATGGATATCGTGCGGCGGATCATCGCAGATGCACGCAACTGGCTGACCGATGACGGGGTGCTGGTGGTCGAGATCGGCAACGAGCGCGCCAACGTCGAAGCGGCGTTCGGCGGCCTCGACCTCGTATGGCTGTCGACCAGCGCCGGCGACGACAACGTGTTTCTGATCCAGGCGGCTGATTTGCCGAGCTGATTTGTCACGCTGATTTGCCGAGCTAAAGCACCCGACCCGCCGCCGGCTGCCGGCGCGCGTCCTCCACCGTTGCCGCTGCAACGAAATGCAAAGAATCTGCTGAACCCGACCGCAACACGAACGGGTTCGGTAAGATGAGCGCGATTGACTTCCTTGCCGTCACACCGGACGGTTGGGAAGCGCATCAAAAAATCCTTCGCGCGCCTATGCAATTCGATTTTCTTCATATCGCCCCGCTCGTCGCCCTCGCCCATCTGCTCGGCGTGATCGCGGCGTGCCATGCCATTCTGAACACGCGCACCTCCCAGGGCGCGGTTGCATGGGCGGTATCGCTGGTCGCAATGCCCTATCTGACGGTGGTGCCGTATCTGTTCCTCGGCCGCAGCAAGTTCCAGGGTTACGCCGACGCGCGCCGTATCGAGAACGAATCGCTGCGCACACAAGCCCATCCCGAGGCGTGGGACGAGCACGCCTCTTCGGCCGGCCACCCGACCGAGGAACTCGGCCAACAGCTCGTGCGCTCCCTGACGCATCTGGGCGGCATGCCCTTCCTGCCGGGCAATTCAGTGCGCACGCTGGTGAACGGCGAAGCCACTTTTGCCGCGATCCTCGAAGCGATCGACCAGGCACGCAGTTACATCATCGTGCAGTTCTTCATCGTGCGCGATGACGCGCTCGGCGAGATGCTCAAAGACGCGTTGCTCGCCAAAGCCGCACAAGGTGTGCGCATCTATTTCCTGTACGACAGCATCGGCAGCTTCGATCTGCCGCATCGGTACGTGAGCACATTGCGGGCGGCCGGCGTGGAGGTCCATCCATTCGCCACTCATCGCCGCT
>JBEKNG010000915.1:0-2664 GCA_049523075.1 Paraburkholderia sp. | reverse complement strand
ATGCAGGCAACGCGCAGTTCACCAAACTGCGCGTCGACACGGACACCGATATCCGCAACTGGATGCGTCTGGTCGACCGCTTCGACGGCTATTCGATGAGCCGCTCGACCATCGACTCGCTGATGCCCGGCCTGCTGCAGCGCTCGAAAAATCCGGTGTACGTGCCGCGCTCGCCGGACGAGTCCAACGACGACAGCAAGAAAGACCCTGAAATCGACATCCGCTCGCTGTCGCTACTCGCGGGACAGCGCGGCGTCGAAACCCTCACCTTGCCGAAGGAAGATCCGAAAGCACTGCGGCCATTCGAAGTGGTCGGCGTGCCGGTGACAAAACCCGGCTTCTATGTGATCGAACTGGCGTCACCAGCCCTCGGCGCATCGCTGTTGAGCAAGAAAGCGCCCATGTACGTGCGCACTGCCGTGCTCGTCACAAACCTGGGCGTGCATTTCAAGCAAGGGCGAGAAAACAGCGTGGTGTGGGTGACCTCACTCGACAAGGGCCAACCGGTCCTGAACGCCACCATCCAGGTGAGCGACTGCAACGGCGCGCCACTCGCCGACGGCAAGACCGATTCGCACGGCGTGCTGACCATCGAAAAGTCGCTCTCACCGGTCAAGCAATGCGGTGACGGCAGGTTCGAAGGCTTCTTCGTCTCGGCACGTGTCGACGATCTGAAAACCGGCCCCGACATGGCGTTCGTGCGCTCGGACTGGAACCGCGGCATCGAGTCCTGGCGCTTCAATGTGCCCACCGACACGAGCATTGAACAGACGGTTCGAGCGCATACCATCTTCGATCGTACGTTGTTGCGCGCCGGCGAGACGGTCTCGATGAAGCATCTGATCCGGGTCGAAACCTTGCACGGCTTCGCTTACCCGCAGAGGTATCCGACCCGGGTGACGATTCGCCATTTCGGCAGTGGCCAGACCTATCATCTGCCGCTCAAATGGGCGGCCGACCATAGCGCCGATTCGAGCTTCACGATTCCAGTGGCGGCGAAACTGGGCGAATACAGCGTCACGCTCGATAATGGCGATCCGAATGCGACCGCGTCCTCCAGCGCGGCGAACGGTAGCGGCAATAACAACGGCTCCAGCGACGCTAGTGACGCCTCCGACGACAGTGACAACAGCGCCTCGCCGCCCATGAGCTATGAGTCCGGCAGCTTCCGCGTCGAGGAATTCCGCTTGCCGGTGTTCAAGGGCACGATTGCCGTACGGGACGAAAAGACCCATCCGCTGGTCGCCGCGAAAGAAGCGCCGCTTGCCCTGCAGATCGACTATGTGTCGGGTGGCGCGGCGTCGAACCTGCCGGTGCAGGTGTCGGCCTTGCTCAAGAGCACGACGCCCGGCTTCACCGACAGTTTCCCCGACTTCAGTTTCACGCCCTACACGCCACAAACCGGCGACGACACCTCGGCCTCGGACGACGAGGACAGCGATTCCCAGCAGCCCGCCGACGACGGCGCCAAACTGATCGCCGACAAGGAAGCGGTCACGCTCGATCGCAACGGCTCCGGCGCGTTAACCCTCAAGAACTTGCCGCACGTCGACGCGCCCAAACGCCTCGCACTGGAAGCCACCTTCGCCGATCCAAACGGCGAGGTGCAAACCCTCTCCGGCGGCGCGACGCTGTGGCCGGCCGCGGTCGTCGCGGGCATCAAATCGGGGCAATGGGTTTCGGTGGGCAACACGGTGCCGGTGAAGGCGCTTGCGGTCGACCTGCAAGGCAAGCCGCGCGCCGGTGTCGCACTCGACGTGCACGGCTTTGCGCGTATCACGACGAGCTCGAGAAAGCGCATGGTCGGCGGCTTCTATGCCTATGACAACCATACCGAGACCAAAGACCTCGGCTCGCTATGCAGCGGCAAGAGCGACGACCACGGCTTGTTGACCTGCGACGCGAAGCTGCGCGATGCGGGCAACATCGACCTCGTGGTCACGGCCAAAGACGGCGACGGCGACGGCGACGGCAACGCGTCGACGGCGAGCAGCTCGGTGTGGGTCACGCGCGAAGACGAGCTGTGGTTCGGCGGCGAGAACACCGACCGCATCGACGTGCTGCCCGAAAAGACCGCCTATGAACCCGGCGAGACCGCGCGCTTCCAGGTGCGCATGCCGTTCCGCTTCGCCACCGCACTGGTCGCGGTCGAACGCGAGGGCATCCTCGAGACACACGTCGTCCAGCTGGACGGCAAGGATCCGACCGTCACGCTGAAGGTCAATGAGGCGTGGGGGCCGAACGTGTACGTATCGGTGCTGGCGTTGCGTGGACGGATTCACGAAGTACCGTGGTATTCGTTCTTCACCTGGGGTTGGAAGGCGCCGCTCGAGTGGGCCCGCGCGTTCTGGTACGAGGGGCGTCAATACGAAGCGCCGACGCCGCTCGTCGATCTGTCGAAGCCGGCGTTCCGCTATGGCATGGCCGAAATCAAGGTCGGGACGGCGGCGCATAAACTCGCCGTGACAGTCACACCGGATGCGAAGTCCTACACCGTGCGTGGCAAGGCGCACATTAAACTGCACGTGCAGATGCCAGGCGGCAAGCCCGCGCCGGCCGGCACGCAGATCGCCGCGGCCGCCGTCGATGAGGCCCTGCTCGAACTGATGCCGAACCAGAGCTGGGACGTGCTCGACGCGATGCTCGAGCGGCGCGCTTATGACG
>JBEKNG010000914.1:0-2669 GCA_049523075.1 Paraburkholderia sp. | reverse complement strand
GCGGCGTTAAAGCGCTTATCGGCAGCTTTGTAGTCGTAGTAGCAGAAGGGCCCTCGCGCATGGACTTTTATGTCCTCTGCGCGGGGGCTTTTTTCGTTGGGCCGCCGTTGCGATGGGAGCCTGCGATGGGATTCCGTCGCGCCGTACCTCCCAGGCGGCTCTCTGCGCAACGTGGTGAACCTCAGCGCACCTCAGATAGCAAACTTGCGCGGATCGTGTGGCATCGTCATACGCGCTGCATTGCGGTTCACACCGCTTCGAAGCTGTCGAGCCGTTCGAGCAGTTGCGCGCGTAGATCCGCGAGCACGGGGTCGCGCCGGTCACGTGGCCGCGGACGTGCGACGCGATATTCGCGGTCGATGCGCCCAGGGGACGCGGCCATCAGCAATACGCGGTCGCTCAGGTACAACGCTTCGTCGAGATCGTGAGTGACGAGCAGGGCGGCCGTGCCATGCGCGCGTGTCACCGATAGCAACAGCGCCTGCAAGCGCATGCGCGTCATCGCGTCGACGGCGCTAAACGGTTCGTCGAGCAACAACAGATCGGGTTGCGAGAAGAGTCCCCGCGCGATCGCGACTCGCTGCGCCATGCCACCGGAGAGCGCCTTTGGCAACGCGTGCTCCTGACCCGCCAGTCCCACTTCGGCAAGCAGGCGTCCCACTCGCGGATCGCGGCCACCGCCACGGCCCGCTTCGAAGCCGACGTTATCGGCGACCGTGAGCCACGGCAACAGACGCGGTTCCTGGAAGATCACGCCGATCTGCGGCGAAGGTCCATGCTGCGGCACGCCATTCACCCGCACTTCGCCCTGATACTGGCGATCCAGTCCGGCGACGATGCGCAATAGCGTGCTTTTTCCGCAGCCGCTGGGGCCCACCAGACTCACAATCTCGCCGGGCCCGATGCGCAGCGACAGATGATCGAGTACGGTGCGGGCCGCGTAGTGTTTGGCGTCGACGCGAAGGTCCAGCAGCGCTGCGGGTTGAGCGGACGCGCTCATCGTTTCTTTCCTGCGCGGGATTGATCGCTGAACGCGTCGAAGGCATCGCGCCAGCTCAACACGCTGTTTTCGAGCCAGCGCATGGCACCGTCGCTCAGCTTGCCGAGCACGGCGAGCAGGATGATTGCGCCGAACACCAGATCGGGGCGGCCGGTTTCACGGCCGTCGCTCAGCATGTAACCAAGGCCGCGCGTGGCAGCAATCAGTTCCGCTGCGACCATGAACATCCACGCAAGGCTGAGTCCCGTGCGCAGGCCCGTGAAAATCTGCGGCAACGCAGCGGGCAACAGGATGCGGGTGAATAGTGCAGCGGGCTTGAGCCGGTAGATCGCACCCAGTTCGACCAGCTTGCGATCGACACCGCGGATCCCGGCCACCACGCTCAAATGCACGGGGAAGAACGCGCCTATCGCGATCAGCGTGATTTTCGGGGCTTCGTCGATGCCCATCCACAGCAGTAGCACCGGCACCCACGCAAGTGACGGAATCGAGCGCAGTGCCTGAAAGCACGGCTCGAGCAGGGCGTCGAGACGACGGCTGAGCCCCATCGCGGCGCCCAGTACCAGCGCCAGCGCGGCGCCAATGCCAAAGCCGGCCAGTACCCGTAGTGTGCTTGCCGCGATATGCCGCCCGAGGCGTGCGGCACCCATCTGCCAGAGCGTCTGTGCGATCTCGCTTGGGGCGGGTAGCAGGTGATCCGGCACGACGTTCGTGCGCACCAGCACCTCGATCAGCGCAAGCAGGGCAACGGGTAGCGCGAGGCCTGCGATATGCCAGCGGCGCAGGCCGCCATGCCGCTGCTGTACCGGTACCGTGGTGGTGCTGGTGGTGCCATTGACTACTTCCGCTTGCGGCGCAAGGCGGTCCGCTTCGGTCGCGTCGAACGGTAACGACTCGTCAGGAGCTGATGCCATCACGCCGCTCTCACTGGGCCTTTGCCGCTGTCACAACCGGCTGGGCGACCTGCGAATCGATCAGCGCGTCGATTACCTGCGGCAGATCGGTGCCCGGCTTGACCAGTTGCTCTTCTACGAGAATCGGCGCGGCGGCTTTGAGCGCTGCAATCTGCTGCGCGCCTGGCACCGGCTGGCTGAAGTCGTTGCGCTGCAATTGCAGCTTGGCGACCGGCAGCGAGACTTTCGATTCATCGGCGACAATCTTGGCGGCGTCATCCGGATGCGCGATGATCCACACGCGTGCCTTTTCATAGACCTTCAGCACGCGCACCACCGTCTCCGGATATTGCTGGAGAAACGCTTCGCGGGCGTTCAGAAAGCCGTACGTATTGAAGTCGACGTTGCGGTAGAGCAGGCGGTCGCCGTCGTCGATCTGCGCGGCAGCCATATGCGGATCGAGACCCGCCCATGCATAGACCTGGCCATTGGCGAGCGCCGTGCGGCCGTCCGGATGCTGCAGATTCACGATCTCGACATCGTCGCGCGTCAGCCCCACCGTATGCAGCGCACGCAAGGTGAACAGGAACGGATCGGTGCCCTTGGTGGCGGCGATTTTCTTGCCCTTCAGATCGGCGAGCGTCTTGATGGGCGAGTCTTTACGCACCACCAGCGCGGTCCATTCAGGACGCGAGAAGATATACACGGTTTTGATCGGATTGCCATTCGCCTTGCCGAGCACGGCGGCGAGGCCCGCGGTCGAACCGATGTCGATC
>JBEKNG010000913.1:0-2672 GCA_049523075.1 Paraburkholderia sp. | reverse complement strand
AGTTCGAGCGATATGTCACGTAATTCAACTGCACGAGCGTACGGGCGAGCGTCTGTGCGACCTTGTTGTCCATCGTGCCGCCGAACAGCGGGTGCGGGTGCGCCACCAGCGCAATGCCGCGCGGTGCCGCGGCGTTGTCGCGCGTTTCATCGGGCAGATCGAGGGCGACCTCAATCTTGCCGACCGGACCATCGATCAGAAACTGTTTCGTATGAACATTCATGGCGCGGCTTACCGGTCGATTCTCAGACGCTCGACGACCTTGCCATTCGCCAGATGCGATTCGACGATTTCATCGATGTCGCTCTCGTCGACATATGTGTACCACGTGCCTTCCGGATAGACCACGACTGCCGGGCCTTCCTCGCAACGGTCGAGACAGCCCGCCTTGTTGATGCGCACCTGGCCTGGGCCCGCAAGCCCCAGTTGCTTCACGCGCTTTTTCGCATGCTCCTGCATGGCCTGCGCGTTGCAGTTCGCGCAGCTCGGGCGCTCCGAGCCGGGATCGCGCTGGTTGAGACAGAAGAAGACGTGGTACTTGTAGAAAGAGTCCATGGTGTCCGCGGGAGACTGATAGAGGTGAAGGCTCGATGACCGCCGGAATCGGCGACCAAGGTGGCGCTTCTGTGGTGGGTCGATTATAGCGACGGGGGCAGGCAGGCGCTGAGACGGTCGACCATGGCCGGCCTTCGCCCTCGCATGGAACGGCGACGAAAGGCAGACAGTCACCTCTGGGCCGCGTGGCGCTCAGGCTTGCCGACGCCTGAGCCATGTACGCTCCGCCGAAAACGCCAGCCAGGCGAGCGCCGCATAGGGCCACATCCAGGCGAGCCAGTGCGCCAGTCCGTTGAAGTGCAGATAGCGCCCCTGGCGCCAATCCGCGAGCGTCACGTCGAAATAGGGATTGACCGGTAGCAGGTTGACAAGCAGCAGCGCGATCACCAGCGTTCCTGCAGCGAGTGCGGCCCGCCAGCGGCGCGGCAGACGCAACGCGAGCAGCATCGCCAGCGTGCCGCCCGCGAGGCCCGCGAGTGCGCCGGGCGTCGCCCAGTCGAACACGAGTCCCGCCTCCGATTGCAGAAAGGTCGCGCCGATCTTGATGAACACCGTCAGCGCGACGAGCACCAGCAGCAGCCTCACGCGCGGAGCCCGCCAACGCATCGACAGCGAAGCGAGTGCGCCCGCGGCAAACAGGGTAAGCGCCGCGATCAGCGCCTCCCATCCGCCGTCCGGGAAAGCGGCGCCGAGGCGGCCGGGCCAGGTCGCGACGTGCCAGGCTGCGGGTATCCAGGCGAGCAGCGCGTCCTGCATACTCGGGTCGGCATGCAGCCACAGCGCACGCGGCCAGTCGCCGAGGCCGAACAGACGCGGGGCAGGAAACATGGTCGCGAACGGCCACAGCGCAGCGAGGCAGACCAGCGCTGCGCTATCGCGTTTGAACCACACGAGACGCATGCGCCGCAACAGGCCGCGATCGAGCAAAGCGCCGGTGGCCGGCGCGATCAGCGCGGCGCCCAGCAACGCGCCGAGCGCATTCGCCGCCAGATCGAGATTGGAGGCCACGCGGGTGGGCAGCCAGGTCTGGACCGCTTCCATCGTGCCCGACAGAACCACACCCAGGCCGAAGGCGAGCGCAACGGCCAACGCGCCGCGCCAGCGCGGGTACACCGCCAGCACCAGCAGCGCGCCGAACGGCATGTAACCGAGGATATTGGTGACCACATCGAAGGCAGTCAGATACTGCGGCAGCGGGTCAGTCAGATAAGCGAACGGACTGAGCCCAAGCGAGCGCCAGCCCGAAAACGGATACCAGGAACCATATACGATCAAGGCCGTGTACAGGCCCAGCACCTGCTTCGCCAGTGCGGATGGCCGACGCTGCCGCACCCTGCTGATCACGCTACGCCCCGCTGCGTGCGCGGCGTGCGTGGCGTCCCGGTCATTGCGCGGCGACGAGCGCCTGCGCGCCAAGCCACGCGGAGATCTGCGCGACGAGGTCGTCGCTGGCCGTGGCCAGCGCTTGCGCGGCGCCTGCGGCATCCGCCGAACTGGCCGGCGCGCTCGCAGCGAAGGTGTGCTGCGCGAGCACTTTGCCGCCTTGGGTCACGGTAGCGCGTGCGGTGACGGCACCATGGCTTTGCGTCTGACTGTCGAAGATCTGCTCGAACTCGCTCAGATCCACCCTCAGCACCGGCGCGCTCACGCCGTCTGAACCGGTCAACACCGTGCCGCGCTGCGAGAGCGCGTTGCGCAGACGCTGCGTCAGCAACTCGGAGGGCGCCATGGTCCAGTGGCTGTTCGCATACGACGCTGTCTGCTGCGCGTCCGCGTAGCTCAGACGGTAGATCAGCTTGTCAGAGGTGAGCGTCTCGGGCGCGGTGACTTCCAGCACCTTGACGGCCGGCATCGCTCCGGACGTGGCCGCCTGCGGCGCCGGGCCGAGGTCGTAGCGAACATCGGGTGCCGCCGGGTTTGCGGCACAACCGGCCAGCACGCCGAACGCCAGCGCCACAGCCAAGGCAGAGCCACCCCGATACAAACGGTGAATGGAACGGTTAAGCAAGGGTGCCATGACAATCTTCCTTTCAGATCACTTTGCCGAGTGGGCCGCAGCAGGCCACGTGAAGCCGGGCTCACCGGGACCGGGCGCAACCGGCGGCGCGCCGAACAGC
>JBEKNG010000912.1:0-2677 GCA_049523075.1 Paraburkholderia sp. | reverse complement strand
GTCGCCGCCGCCGAACGGAAGATAGAGTTCGCCGACCACTTCGCCACTCGACTCCGACACGAAGCGACGCGCAAAATGATGCGCCGCACGCGGCCAGACGTAGTCGTTGCCAATAAACATCCAGCGCCGCGGACGGTGATGTTCGCTCAGCCAGCGGATCGACGGCTGCAGTTGCTTCGAAACCGTTTCGCCGATGGCGAATACTCCCGGCGTGCGCTCGCCGCCCTCGTAGAGCGGTGTGTACACGAAAGGTATGCGCCCGCCAATCGCCTTGAGGAGATCATGCCGCACCGCGCTCGTATGCATGCCGACCAGTGCGTCGACGGCGCCCTCATGCACAAGATCGGCCAGGCTGTCTTCGAGCTCGTGCGCATCGTCACCCGCGTTGAGCGTGATCAGGCGGCAGGGGCGCCCAGCAATGCCGGATGCACTGTTGAGTTCGGCCACGGCAAGCCGGGCTGAAGCAAGTGCAGAGGGCCCCCAGATGCCGGCGGCGCCTCCAAGCGGCACACACAAGGCAATATTCAACTGCGGCGCGCTGCTTCGGGTACGGGTACGCTGACTCATCGATAGGCGAATGGGGCCGATAGGTCGAACACGTAAGCAATGGCTGTCCTCAATGCCGACCCCGAAAAGGCACGAAGCCAGACGCGGACGATGCACCAGGAAGAGGCGGGCGAGCGCCAGCATGGCACATTTTCAGCCAGTTGTGCACCGATACTTTCCAAGGAAAGTGAACTTGCGTAAGATCGATGGCATCGTTTGTCACAATGCATCTACCATGCCCGAACACGATCTTTCGCAGTACCTCGCCTGGCTGCTTGCATCGGCGCATCGCCAGATGAAGATGGGCATTGCCCAGTCTATTGCCGACGAAGAAGTCAATGAAGAACACTGGCGCATCTTGCAGGTGGTGTCGGACGAGCAGGGACACTCTATGGGTGAGCTCGCCGAACAGGTGTTGCTGAACGGTCCCGCCTTGACGAAAAATGTCGATAAACTTGTGAGCCGCGGGCTCGTGCAGCGCGCGCAGGATGCGCACGACAGCCGGAAGGTCCTCGTCTACATCAGCGATCGCGGGCTGGAGATGGTCGCACGCCTTAAGCGCAGCGTGGATGCACACCACGGCGCGATTGAAGACGCGCTGGGACCCCGTAACTCAAAGCAATTGAAGCGTCTGCTTGAGCGCTTGATCGAGCAATCACGCTCGCATTGATGCATTCGGACAGTTTTCGTAGCGAGCAAAGAGCGCGTCGACGTCCTTCCACATCGGCGTGTCAATTACGCCCGGTGCAATGCCATTTACGTTGATTTGATGAGGTGCCAGCGCAACGCTGCTGACTGCGTGTAACATCGATACAGCCCGCGACGGGAATCACGGCGCCCTTCAGGATGAGTTGATAAAAATGGATCCACATATTGGTGGTACTAGAACAGATTACCGTAGAGCGGCACGGTAGCCGCTCCGAGCGCAGCCGAGACCTCGCTATTCGCGCGCCCCTGGTGGAAAGCAAGGCGCCTTGGGCGACCGTTCATCTCATACCCGGCTGCCGCTTCGCGCGTGCGCTCGATCAGACGCTGCAGTAACTCAGGGGGCAGCAGTCCGTTGATGATGATGTCGGACACGTCCACCACATTCGATACGCCGGCGAGCACCCGGCCCAGGTCAGTGCCGGCATACTCGATCCACTGATCGAGAGCATCGCTGTGCGATGTATGGAGCGCGGTGAGATCGAGTTCCGCGACATGGTCATGCCCGAGAGCATGAGCCAGCCCGCGCAGCGACACGACGGTTTCGAGGCAGCCGCGCGCACCACAGAAGCAAGGCTTGCCATCCTTGTAAGCATTGACGTGGCCGATCTCGCAGCCGTTGCCGGTGAGGCCGCGAACCGCCCGGCGATTCATCAGCAATGCCCCACCCAGGCCGTTGCCGACAAACACGTGGAGGTAGCTGCCAAATCGTCGGCCATCGCCGAACCAGTACTCGCCCAGGCCCGCAGCCGTCCCGTTGTTCTCGATATGGATTTCATGGTCCACGTGCTGGGACAACGCTTCACGAAAACCGAAATCACGCCAGGCGGGGTATTCGGCCGACTGGCAGACTAGGCCGCGCACGTTGTCGATTGCGCCCATCACCGACACCCCCACGCCAAGCAGTTTACCGGCCCGTTGCGGATGGTCGCGCAGGGCGTCGTACAACCGTGCAAGCACTCGGACCGCACTGGCGGGGTCCTCTATCGACAACTGTTTGCGCGCTTCATGGATCACGTTGCCGGCCACATCGACCAGCACGCCGGTCGCGAACTCATGATCGAAGTGCAGGCCGATCGTGGCCGCATAGTCCGGGATGATGCGCAGACTGCGCACCGGCTGACCCGTGGTTCGTGTCTCGCGCTCAGCCGACTCTTCGACGGCGCCTTCTCCGATCAACGCCGCGACAATATTGGTGATCGTCGCAGCGGTCAGGCGTGTGGACGCCGCGATCTCAGCGCGCCCGATACCCGGGTCCTGCCGGATGGCTTCGAGCACGAGTGCCCGATTGAGATCGCGCACGCGAGGCCCGTTCAATCCATGCTGATGTCGGGAATGCTTGTTCGGCACGCGAATATGCTCCGTTGCAATTGAACTCTCTGCCGTCTCACTACATGAGGGCGGCAGATTTCAGCGCGTCGTATAC
>JBEKNG010000911.1:0-2680 GCA_049523075.1 Paraburkholderia sp. | reverse complement strand
GTCGATCCAGCGTGCGCGGCCCTTGACTACATTGTCGGCGAAGGCCGCACGCTCGAGGCCGAGTACGTGATGAGCAACAACTTCGCGTTCGGCGGCATCAATACCTCCCTGATCTTCAGGCGTGCCGGATGAGCCAGGCAGCGCATACCGCGGGCGGCCTGCACCGCGTCGTCGTGACGGGCATGGGCCTCGTGTCCTGTCTCGGCAACACGCTCGACGGCGTGTCGGCGCGACTGCGAGCGGGACACTCAGGCATCTCGCGCGTCGACGCATGGCGTGAGCGCGGCTTCGCAAGCCAGGTGGCGGGGGTTGCGTCGGTAGCCGCCGAGCCGCCGTTCGAGCGCAAGCTCGAGCGCTTCATGGGCGATACCGCACGCTTCGCGTGTCACGCGGTACGCAGCGCGCTCGATGACGCCGGGCTCGATCCCGCGGCCTTGCGTTCGCCCCGAGCGGGTGCGGTCATCGGCTCGGGGGTCGGGACGATGTCCGCGTACGACATCGCCATGGGCATCGCCGGGGCGCGCGGGGTTGATCGCGTCCCGCCTTACACCGTGCCCCAGGCGATGGGCAGCACCACCTCCGCCAATGTCGCGCACGTGTTCGGGCTGGAAGGAACGACGTACTCGCCGTCGTCAGCCTGTACGACTTCGGCGCTCGCCATTGGCCAGGCCATGCAACTGATCCAGACGGGCCGTCAGCAGATCGTCCTCGCGGGCGGCGGCGAAGCGCTGCACGACAACATGACGCTGATGTTCGATGCCATGGGCGCGCTGTCACGACGCTTCAACGAAGCGCCCGAGCACGCTTCCCGTCCCTACGACGTCGCGCGTGACGGCTTTGTGATGGCCTCGGGAGCCGGCGTGCTGCTGCTCGAATCGCTCGAGCATGCACTCGCACGGGGGGCGCGCATTCACGCCGAGCTGAGCGGCTTCGGTCATTGCACCGACGGTTCAGACATGGTGGCACCGCGTGCACCCGGCATTGCTCGCGCCATGCGTGAGGCGCTGGACGAAGCGAAGGCGAGTCCCGACTACATCAACACCCACGCTCCTTCGACGCCGCGCGGCGATCTCGAAGAACTGCGCGCACTAGCCGCCGTATTCGGCAACAAAGTGCCGCCGTTTTCGTCGACCAAAGGCTTGACGGGTCATCCGCTCGGCGCATGCGGCGCGCACGAAGCCATCTACACGCTGTTGATGATGAGGGATGGCTATTTCGCGGGGACAAGCGGCATCGAGACGCTCGATCCTGCGGTGGCGGACCTGCCGCTCGTGCGTGTGTCGCGCGAGGCGCGCATCGATACGGCCATGTCGGTTTCATTCGGGTTCGGCGGCAGTTGCGCGAGCCTGATGTTTCGCGCCTGGAAAGGCGCATGACGTTTGTGGTGACTTTAACAAGAAGAGGAAAACACAATGAGGAACGGTCTCATGCTGGGTGCACTGGTTGCAGTGGCGATCACACAAGCCGGATGTGCGACCCAGGTCAAATCGCTGCCGTTGGAATCGGCTGTGCAACAACCCGCAGCGGGGAGCGGCGTCGCCTTGTATTTCGGCTCGCAAGGCCATCCGGAGGTTCAGCACCAGCTTGGTCAAGTGTCGTACTCGGCGCGCGTGGCACGTGTGCAGGACGGCGCAGACGCCTCGTGCGGCAAGGCGCTTGAGCAAGCGCTGAGCAAGCTGCGCGCCGCTGCACGGGAGAAAAATGCGAATGCCGTGATCAACGTCCAGACCCGTTTCCATAGCACTGAGACCAGTTCGGCCACCGATTTCACCTGCGGCGTGAGCCCCAGCGCGGCAGCAGTGGCCGTGCGAGGCGATATGGTCGTGCTGCAAAACAACTAAACCAATACAACGAGGAATCTTCATGAAACGCCAATTGATGCTTGCCGCCTTCGCCACGCTGGTCGCGTCGCACGCCTTCGCTCGCGACACCGTCGCCAGCTATCCGGTCGACGCCGCAATCGCGAGCGAACCGGGCAAAGTCACGCCGGATGTCGCGCTTTACTTCGCCGGCCAGAGCCACCCGGCGGTGGCGCAATCGTATGGCGAGTTCGCCACGAACAAGAAGACCAACGCGTTCGGCAAGAGTGATCTGCAGGCTTGCCAGCACGTGTTCCTCTCCGCCGTGATCGAGTTACAGGAGCGCGCGCGCAAGGAAGGCGGCAACGCCGTCATCAACATCAAGAGCAACTACCGCAACGAGCTGACCGAAAGCGCCACCGAGTTCACCTGCGGCGCAGGTGCAGTGATCGCCGGCGTGGCGCTGGTGGGCGATGTGGTGACGCTGAAAGGTCGTTGAACGTCAGCCCGCTTTCACCGCCGCGACATTGACGAGGGTTTCGCGGCGCTTGCCAGGCTGAGGACGATGCAGGCCGAGCCGTTCGAACAGGCCGAAATCGATGGCGCGGCTCCACCACAGATAGGGCAGCGAGACGTTGTGCTGTCCAAACGCGAAACCCGCGTGCCGGATCATGTCGAGATACCCGTCTGCGCTCTTCTGCACATGCATAGGATGGCGGAACAACAGACGGATCACCCACGACCTGATGTAGGCTTCGGTGGATTCGGCGAACAGCAGCACGCCGCCAGGCTTGAGGACACGATGGAACTCGGCAAGGGCGCGCTCCTGCTCGACGAGGTGATGGAAAGTCTGATGGCAGAACACGATATCGACACTTGCG
>JBEKNG010000910.1:0-2680 GCA_049523075.1 Paraburkholderia sp. | reverse complement strand
TCTCCGCCGATGTATTCGACTTGTCGGCAATTTATAGCATAGGACGCGGCGGTCGCGTTCCACTCACTCATTTAATCAAGGTATCGATTAACGCTCATGGCGCGAGTGTGACGCGAAGCTGGCGCGCCTCTGACGCGGCGGTACGGTGCGCACGCAAGTGCGGTTTGATAGCGCCAGTTGTCAAAACGGCCGATCCGCACGCGAAGCAGGACGCCCGCTCGATGCAGGACGAAGGCGCGTTGCTACCCATGCGATCCGGGTGTTAAACCGGGCCGCTTCGTGTGCGCGCGTTCGGCTCAAGCCTGTCCGCTGTCTTCGAGCGCTGACGAGCACTACAGGCGAATTACTTACTTTTGGATTCCTTCATGTAACAGTCCCGACGACGCAAAGTTATTCGAGTCACGCGGTGACAAAAATGCATCGCGTGGCTCGTACAACGTCACGCGCTATATCCGCCGTCAACAGGAATAATCGCTCCAGTGATGAAGCTCGCAGCAGGACTGGCGATGAAGGCGACCACCGAAGCGATCTCTTCCGGGCGACCAAAGCGTCCGAGTGCGGTTGCAGAAGCTTGTGCTTCGGCAAAGGGACTATTGTCAGGGTTCATCTCAGTATTGGTCGATCCGGCGCCGATGACATTCACAGTAATACCCTTCGCGCCGAGATCCCGAGCGACACCTTTGCTATAGCCCTCGATCGCGCGCTTCGTTGCACTGTAGTCGGCGAGGCCAGGCCAGGTTGATCGCAGCGCAAGGGCCGACGAGATCGAAATAATCCGGCCGCCACTGTCCATCACGCGCGAGGCTTCGCGAATCGCGGTCACCACTGCTTCGTAATTGATTCGCAATTGTCGCTCAAAGCCCGATGTATCCACGGTCTCGGCGACAGTACCCGTTTCGAAAACAGCCGCGTTATTGACCAGAATGTCGATCTTGCCCAACCGCTTGACGACTTCCGCGACCAGTGTTTTGACCGCAGTTGCGTCCGCCTGGTCAGCCTTCAGGGCAATGGCCTTGCCACCCGACGCCTCAATTTTCGCGATGACGTCCTTGGCTGCGGACTCACTGCTGGAATAACTGAGTGCTACGGTGGCTCCTTCTGAAGCGAGCTGGATAGCGGTTGCGGCACCGATACCGCGTGAGCCGCCCGTAACAAGAGCGACCTTTCCTTGAAGAGTATTTGCCATGATTTTGTCCAATATGGTGTGGTCTGTCGTGTCCGTCCCGGGCACGTAGGTTTCCCGGACGTTTTTCGTGACGCTCAAGACCCAAGTCAAAAGTTACGCCTAGCCGGAAGTTCGCTACCGGCTTCTGCCGCGATGACTAAAGAGTACTGGCAGCCCATCGCCCCGTCTAATCAATGATTGGAGGGTGTATCATCATTCTAAGTGATGATAGATGGCGGGCAAAACATGAAGGACCTCGATCTCCATTTGGTTTCGATATTCGATGCGGTCATGACCGAAGGATCTGTGACCAAGGCCGCGGACCGTCTGGCGCTCACCCAGTCCGCCGTCAGTAACGCAATCGCCCGGATGCGAGTGGTCTGGGACGACCCGCTGTTCACCCGATATGGCCGTGGCATTAAAGCCTCCGCCAGAGCGCAAGAGCTTTGGCGCGAAATCCAGGAACCGCTTGCGGCAATCCGCATGGCCGCCTCGCCCATCCGATTCGATGCGACAACATCGACCCGCGCATTCCGCGTCGCGGTGACCGATTACATGTCAGGTTCCTTGTGGCCTTCGCTGCGTCGGCATATTGAGCAGCACGCGCCCGGAATTCGAATCCTCGCGGTGCCCTACACCAGTCAGGAAACGAGTGCCCGGCTACGAGACAACGATATCGACATATGCATAGGCGGCCTTCAGCACATGGGGGATGAATTCAAGCTTCAGCGGCTTTTCATAGAGGGCTGGGTCTGCGCGATGAGGCCGGATCATCCGCTCGCGCAGTCTCCACTGACTGAGGAGAAGTTCCTCGAAGCCGAGCACCTTCTCGTATCCCTTTCGGGCGATCCAGTTGGAATTGCGGATGCAGCGCTGGAGCGCGCCGGAAAGCGCCGACGAGTCGCGATGACGTTGAACAATTTTTCAGGCGCGCCGTCGCTTCTTCTTTCGTCTAGCCTGATCGCCGTGCTGCCCGCAGGGGTTGTGCTAACCCATCCCCTCAAAGACCAGATTTACTCATGCGATGTACCGCTGACGATCGCACCGTTCGACTGTCAAATGGCTTGGCATACGCGATACGACCGGGATTCCGCCCACCGATGGATGCGGGCGCTCATCGTTCACACCTGTGACCAGATATGGGCAGAAGCGCGAAAAGCAGAGCGCGGCTCAACCAAACACCCGGTAGCCCACGGCCAGACGCGTCATCGTCGTGGCGACGAATTCGTGATATCGACACACCGGCCGGACGTTCAAAGACCTGGATAGTCCTTCTGGCAGAAGCTCGACAGGTTGCTGAGCAAGGTCCACTCGTGACCATGCAACGGCTTGACGACGGTGACAGGCGGATAGCTGGTGGGCTCCGCGGTGGTGCGGGCAAAGAAACGTCCGATCAACGCGCCGGCCAGCATCGTGTATGCGATGCCGAACACGGCGCCCACGCCGCACAGCACGACCAGCACGAGGCGCAGTAGATGCATCAGGCGCAGCGGTCCTTCGAGGTCAATAAGCCCG
>JBEKNG010000909.1:0-2682 GCA_049523075.1 Paraburkholderia sp. | reverse complement strand
GCATCAGCACCGTCGATCGGCACGATCACCCGGCCCAGCGCGATACGCGGCGCACGCGCTTCCTTCCAGTGCGAACGGAACAGCTCGAGCTGGCCTAGCTGCGCGTCGCGGTAATCGTCCGTTCCCTCGCCGGACGTGATGTTGCCGATCAGCAGATTAAAACCATTGTGGCCGGCCCAGTCGATCGAGCGCCGCGAACCTCCGCCATACCAGAGCCGGTCGGTCAGACCCACCGCGTAAGGCGTCACGCGCGGCCGCACGCGGCCTGCTGCCGATTCGATGAAGGTGTCCTCGTCGCCGAGCCATTCGCCCGCGAGATTGCGGCGCAGACGCTCGATGCGAGCGTGCGAGAAGTCGATCAGTTCGGGATTCGCATCGAACAGACGGTCGCCGAGCAGGATGCCGTGCGCGGGGGCACCTGCGCTCAGCCCGATATTGAGGCGGCCGTGAGACAGCACATCGACCGTTGCGAGATCCTCGGCGAGGCGAAACGGGTTCTCGTAGCCCATCTGGATCACCGCCGCGCCGAGTCCGATGCGCGTCGTACGCTGGCTCGCAGCAGCGAGGAAGGTCGCCGACGACGACACCGCGCGCTCCAGATGACGCTGGCGAACCCACGCGCTGTCGTAACCGAGTGCCTCGCCGACGCTAAAGAGCTCAAGCGTCCGTTCGAAGCCGGCGAGCGGCGCCTCTTCCGGGTAATTGCCCGGTGTCAGGAAAGCAAGATGATCAATGCGCACAGCACACATACGTTACCTCCATGGTTCTTCTGGCGATGCGTCGACACCCGATTGACGGTACCGCTCCTCGTTGTCGCGGTTCCCGCCGGCAAACGCCTTCGATCAAGCATCCGGAAAGCCGGGAGGATTGGTTTCCGAGCGATCGACGGCTTCCGTCTGCAGGCCCCAGCGCGCGAGCGCGGTGCGATACTGCCCGCCGCGGATGAGCCCGTTGGTGGCGGCCGTCAGCGCCGGCGCGAGACCGCTCCCCTTGCGTGTCGCGATTGCGACGTCCGCCTTGAATGGCCAGCCCGCGTTGACCGTGCCCACCTGACGGATATGTCCTTGTGTCGCGGCCTCATAGGCAAGCGGCGCATCCGGGTTGAAGATCGCATCCGCGCGCCCCGACAGCAGCGCTAGCCGTTCCGACGCTCCATCATCGTAGGACTGCAGCGTGGCCTCCTTCAGACCGTGCGCTGCGTTCCGCTGATTCCATTCGAGCAGGATGTGCTCCTGGATCGTCCCAGAGCCGGTGACGATGCGCAGCCCCGCGATATCCTGCGGTTCGCGGATCGACTTGATCGCGCTGTCAGCCCGTACGTAGAACCCGTGCAAGCCGAGCCGGTAGGTCGTGAAATCGAACTTCTGCTTGCGCTTCTCTGTGACACCGACGTTCGAGATCACTGCGTCGTATCTGCCCGAGGCAAGACCGAGCGGCCAGTCTGGCCACGCGACTGGCACCAGTTGCAAGCGCAGACCGAGTGCATCGGCGACAAGCTGCGCGTAATCGGGATCCGAGCCCACGACGCTGCGGGCGTCGGTCGCGTACGTTGCGATGGGCGGAGCGAATGGCGCTATCGCCACCGTCAACACCCCGGGGGTGACGAAGCGATACCCTGTCAGCAGGCGCAGTGCGTCGGGATCCTTCGGCGCATGGACACGCTCTTTTTGCTCCGGGCTAAAGTCGAACGACTGCGTTGCAGCCCGTGCTAGCCCGACAGACCATCCCAGCGGCATCGCGGCAATTGCGGCCATCCTGGTCAGGAATGCCCGTCGGCCAGTTATCAGCAATCCTAAGTCGTGGCGTTTTACACGTCGCATACGGTCACAGCACCTTCGAAAGAAATTCACGGGTACGAGGCTGAGTGGGATTACCGAGCACGTTCACCGGCGGACCGGATTCGACGACGCGTCCACCGTCCATGAACACGATCGTATCGGCAACCTCGCGCGCGAAGCCGATCTCGTGCGTAACAATGATCAGCGTCGTACCTGAACGCGCAAGCTGGCGGATCACGTCGAGCACCTCGTTGACAAGCTCCGGATCCAGTGCGGAGGTGGGTTCATCAAACAGCAGGACCTTCGGCTTCAGCGCCAGCGCACGCGCAATCGCCACACGCTGCTGCTGGCCACCCGACAACTGACGCGGCCAGGCATCGGCCTTATCGGCGAGTCCCACGCGCGCGAGCAGCGTGCGCGCTTCGGCCTGAGCCTGCGCGCGCGGTACGCCTGACGCCAACGGCGCCTCGATGACGTTGGCGAGCACGCTCAGATGAGGGAACAGGTTAAAGCTCTGGAACACCATCCCGACGTCGGCGCGGCGCCGCTGCAGGATGTCCTTCTCCTTCAGTTCGTAGAGCGTGCGTCCGTCCCGGCGATACCCGACCAGTTCAGCGTCGATGTCGATGAAGCCGTCGTCTACGCGTTCCAGGTGGTTGATCGAGCGCAGCAGCGTCGACTTGCCCGAGCCGGACTGGCCAAGGATTACCGTGACGCTGCCCGACGGAAACGCCAATGAAATGTTGTCGAGAACCTTCAGCGCGCCGAAGCTCTTCGACACGTTATGGATGCCCACCTTGCCGCCGATGCGCCGCTGCGCCCAGCCGCCTGTGGTGATCGCTTCAGTGCCCGCGTCGGTGGCCGCTTCAGTGCGCGCTTCAGCTGCTACGCCAGATTGCCCCGG
>JBEKNG010000908.1:0-2684 GCA_049523075.1 Paraburkholderia sp. | reverse complement strand
TGCCCCTGATCTTCTGCTGATGGTCGCGGAAGCACCGCCGCACAGCAGTTGTAAAGACATGGGGACTCTTCGCGGATACGAGTTGACGGTTCATGATGGAAAGATCCAGCACGAGTACGACGCATCTGAGTTATTCGCTAAGTTCGCAAACCAGTTGGGCCCAAGAGTGAACGGGCCCTCGTGAAAATGTCCGCTACCTGAAGCGGACATCCAATAGATCACGCAAGAACATGAGATCGCGCGCAGAAAGTATAGATGGGTGCTCCTGCTACTTTGTGCAGCAGGGTCGATCAGAGCCGGAACATCTGATGCGCGAACCTATCGATAGCAAATCAATATACCTACTCCGTACCAGGCATCCGCAGTCTCAGCGAGGGACGAGGTAGCTGTTTGCAATGATGCATTGGCGTATGCCGGGGGACATGTGCCGGATGCGAAGATCGACAAGTCGACTGAATACGCCGAATGGTCCGCGACCGGCGGGGTTGCGCTACTGCATCAATGGTGTCCCGTTAATTTGTACTCGATTGACGCGACTAGCCGGCCGCGCGGCCTCTCCATCGCCGTGTCAAAACCTGCGTTGCAAAGTGTAGACCTGGTTTCGGATCGTCCAAACGAAAGGAGTGAAAATGTGCTCCAGCCCACTGCAACAGGATGTTCGGCAGTGGTCCGCGTGCTTGCGCGGCTTGCGCGCGAACAGTGCTGAAGTCTCGATAGAAGTCGACGCAGCCAGCGCCTACCTTGTAATCGAGTGTCGCCTGGTGCACCGGTAAGCCGAGCGCATCCTGATACGCCATTTCGCAAACGTTGACGCCGCAACGCGCCGCAAACTCCACGTATGTCCAGGCGCGCGTATTTACCTCAAGAATGCGATAAACGCCATCGCGCTTATCGCGTTTGAACTCCGCGCTGAATATACCGCGATAGTTCAACTTCGCTAACAGCCGATTGACGTCATCGACCGGCGTTTGCAGCTGTTCGAGCGGGATGCTGCGGCAGTATGAACTGTTGCCAAAATCCGGTGGTGAAATACGAATGCGTTGGCGCGCGAACAAGCCAGTCATTTCGCCCGCGCCATCGCGAAAGCCGTCAACGAAATAATGATCCGACGTCGTGCCAGGTACGTATTCCTGCGCCATCAGACGAAAGCCCTGATCGTGTAGATGCCGCCATGATGCATACAGTTCGTCTTTGTGCGTGACCCAAATTCCTTTCACGCCGGTGACATCGCTGAACTTTTGCGAGTTCACCGGTTTGATGAAAACACGGTGGAGCTCGTCGAAAGGTATCGCCTCAATATCGGCTTCGCATTCGATGCGAAAGGTGCGGGGGTGTGGAATATGCGCGCTTTCCAGAAACGCGGAAAAACGCGACTTGTCCTGAAGAATTTCCTGCGTTTCACGCGAGCTTGTGCTGAGAAAATAGCGCGACGCAAGTTCGGTGCCTGGGAGATCCGTAAGCCATAGTGCGGCATCGTCGGCACCGGCAATTAACACGGCTTTTTGCAGCGGCATTTGGCGCAGTAGTTCGTATGCGTGCGACCCGAGTGAGCCGTCCCACGCAATTCCCCCGGGGGTGGGGCGATACCAACGCGAGTGGGTGACGTGATCGGAAGGGGGGCACGCGACATAGGCCGGGATGCCGGTCATTGCTAGACAACGCAAAATGCCTAGCGCAGTCGGGCCGCGGCCCAACACAATCGCCGGCACGCGGTTCTCATCCATTTTCCCCATGGCACTCTCCGGTATACGGTGTTACCAGATAGCCGTCACAGCTGTGATCGACGAGGCATGCTAGCACTGCGTGAGTAAGCTTCCGCAACGAGTAAGAACTTGCGTGCTGCGGTCGTATGATCAGTGACTTTCATTGTGCCAACTGAGGAAGAGCTGTCGCCAAGCTGACGTGGTTATTGCCTGGAAATAGTCCCAAGGTCGTAATGATCGTTAGCACGCCCGACAGGCCCTACGGTTTTCGCGACTTTGCCAGTTGGCGATCGCATGCTCAGAAGCAAGCCTATGACTTTCGAGCTGGAACGCGCTAAGTCGCAATCAACTACGGCGGGGTGTCTGCTTCCGACCCTTATCAGACGTTACGCTACGCTTATGAGTCGACGAAGGCATGAAATCCATCATGAAAGTGAGCCTTATCCCGCTTCTTTTAGCTTTCCTGCTATTGGCTGCCTTCTCCCGCGTACATGCGCAGGATGCTAAGTCGAGCTCGTCTCAGGACAGACTCATCACGTCAATTGATTTGTCGCAGTCACTCGAGGCTAATTCGGGGTGGCGGCTCATTGTTATACAAGGCCCTAACACCGCCGACCCGGCGATGATGGATCCCATTCCAGGGAAAATTCGCCTTTGCGTTACTAAGGATGGTGGGGCGTCGTGTTTCCCCAGTCTTGATGGTGTCTTGCGCTTATCTTCGGGAAACGATGAGTATTCCGATCCGCGTTATTTGAACGATGTCCGGATCGTGCGACCTCTAGCAACTCGGCCGATCTTGCTTATGCAGGTCGCCAGTCAGCAATCTGTCAACGGCAATCAGCGTTTGGCAACAGTGGCTCTGGCCTACGATCATATACACAACAGCCTCGCGCTTGTTTATGAAAAGCAGACGGGCAAGAACAACGATGAGGAAATCCGCTACATCGCAGATGGTCCGCTAATGGGGGCCATCATCTCTGC
>JBEKNG010000907.1:0-2688 GCA_049523075.1 Paraburkholderia sp. | reverse complement strand
TTTACTTTTTGATTGTCGGTCGTCGCCAAGGGTCATGACGCGATAGCACGATAAGCGCCGCCGTACCGCCATCAGTCGCCCCGCTCCGGGCCGGCTGAGGCCGGCGCGCGCCTCACTCGTTTTCGTCGAAGTAATGCCCGAACTTGACCTGCTTGGTGCGGATATAGCGCTCGTTTTCCTCGCGCATCGGAATCGCCAGCGCGACCCGCTCGCACACTGGAATGCCGTGTTGCGACAAGGTGTCGAACTTCTTCGGATTGTTGCTCATCAATCGCACCGAGGTGACTTTCAGCGTACGCAGAATGCCGGCGGCCGAATCGTATTCGCGCGAATCGTCGGGTAGGCCGAGATCGAGATTCGCCTCGACCGTATCGCGCCCCTGCTCCTGCAACGCATAGGCGCGAATCTTGTTCGACAGGCCAATCCCGCGGCCTTCATGACCACGCAGATACAACAGCACGCCGCGGCCTTCCGCGGCGATATAGCGCAGCGCAAGATCGAGTTGCTCGCCGCAATCGCAGCGATATGAGCCGAGCACGTCGCCGGTCAGGCATTCCGAATGTAGGCGCGTGAGCACCGGTTCATCGTTCGCGACGTCACCCATCACAAGCGCGAGGTGTTCAGCGCCGCTCTCGCACACGCGAAAAACGTAGGACGTAAAGGTGCCGTAGCGGGTAGGAAGCGTGGCAACCGCATCGAGAACGACGCATTCGCCGTTATGTTGACCGTCTGCGACTGACGGAATGTGAGGCGTGGGCATGGCGTTAGGCAAAGGCACTGGCATGAACCCGTGAACAACCGGGGATAAAGTATGGAACTGGAGTTTACCGCTAATCGGCCTCCGATACCTGTCTGCGCATGCTCCGCGGCGCAACGGCCACCTGCCGACCCGTCTGGTACGCGAGTCAGTCACATAAAAGTTCGCCAACCGGCACCAGGTATTTGCCCATGAGTGCCCGATGGGCGTGCGCCGCCTATACTGGAAACGCCTTCCATTACGACCGCACGTCCCGTGCCGACGTGCTGCACTGCGATACGGAGCCGCTCCATGACTAGCGTTGCGCAACTTCTCAAATCCAAACCGAATCACGGCGTCTTTACCGTTGCGGCGGACGATTCCGTCTACGACGCGATCAAACTGATGGCGGAAAAGCAGATCGGCGCGCTGGTCGTGACCGATGGCGACAGCATCGCCGGCATCATCACCGAGCGCGACTACGCACGCAAGGTCGTGCTGATGGATCGCGCGTCCAAAGCCACGCCGGTGCGAGACATCATGAGCAAGGCAGTGCGTTTTGTGCATCTGAACCAAACCACGGACGACTGCATGGCGCTGATGACTGAACGGCGCATGCGCCATCTGCCGGTCATCGATCAGGACAGGCTGGTGGGAATGGTGTCGATCGGCGATCTGGTGAAGAACATCATCGCTGAACAGCAGTTCACCATCCAGCAGCTCGAGTTCTACATTACGGGCGAACATCCCTGAACCGTTGCCGTACGGCAGCGAGCGTCGGAGACACAAAAGAGCCCAAGCCACAAGGGATTGGGCGAAGCTACCTTACGGCAGCGGAGGTTCTTGCGATTCCTGTTAATGGGGGTGTGCCGCGTGCATCGATTGCAACGGCACCCCTTGGCTTTTGCGCCTGGCGTTGGCCGGCTTAGTGACCGAAGTAGACCGACTGGCTGCGCGCTGCTGGTTGCATGGTTTGCATCGTGCCCGAGGCCGACGAACCGCTCGTCGACGGACCAAAGCCGCTTGTATCGGCGTTCCCCTGTTGGGCTACCGGCGGGTTTTCTGCCTGAACGCGCCGTTCAGCAGCCTGAATGTCGGCCGGGTAGCTCGGATCATTCGCCTCCGAAGGGTTGTAGCCGGCCTGCTCCAGCTGGATCAACTGGTTCCTGACCTCAGCACGCGTCATAGGTTGCTGGCTCGTATCCGCGGCTTGCGCGAACGCGGCGACTGGAGCGGCGATGATTGTGGCAATAGCGACAGCTTGAATGAGCGACTTCATAATGGCTTACCTCCAGATCTGGTTTTTTGACTTCGCTTGACACAGCTTGTGAAAAGCGGGTAGTTCCAGTCTAGTCAGTGCATCCTCAAGGGGAAACCCTTCATTACGACATATATATTTGCGAAAATCGCAAGATTGAGCGGGTAACCGAGCCAAAATTCCCGCGACCCGACAAGTTTGACGTCGTAATTGCCAGTTTCGTAATATTCGAAGGCGTACCGTAAGCAGTTCCATTCCAGTGTCGAACGGCCGGTCCGGACAACGCCCGGTCCTGGTGCAACAAGCGCTCAGACTAGAGCCGTAGAAGGCTGCTTCAGAAGCTTCCGCGGCCCGCTGACGAACGGGCTGCCAGGTACGTAGAAGCGCAACAGCTGGTGCATTTCACGCGACAAGCCGATGCGTTTGGTCACGGCGACCGGTATGTCCTCCGCTTCGATCATGCCAATCCAAAGACCGCGGCCGGTACACAGATCGACTCCGTCGAACGCTTGCCCAACGCCGAGCGCAGTCGAGAGTCGGCCCGGTCCGCGGGCGAGATCGCGCAGGTTCACGCCGGGGCGGCGCGCCTGCATCAAGGCGAGACCCTCGAGCGGCTCAATGGCCCGAAAGAGAATCCCGGCGCCGGTTCCCTCGGCCTCGCTCGACATGTTCAGCATGTACGAGACGCCGTACG
>JBEKNG010000906.1:0-2693 GCA_049523075.1 Paraburkholderia sp. | reverse complement strand
CGCACGGCATAGAGCGGCGAGACGGCCTCGATGATGGCCGGGCCGGTCACAATATGCAGCAGCCCCAGCGCCGCCAGCGTGATGAACCAGACGATCATCACGGGCCCGAAGACCTTGCCGACCGCCCCCGTGCCCCGCTTCTGCAGCTTGAAGAGACCCGTGAGAATCACCAGCGAGATGGGCACGATCCATGCCGTCAGTTTCGCGTCGACCAGCGTGACGCCTTCCACCGCGGAGATAACCGAAATCGCCGGCGTAATCATCGAATCGCCGTAGAACATCGCGGCGCCGAACACACCAAGTGTGAGCAGCACCTGAGAGAGGCGCGCCGGCGCCACGCGCGAGGCCAGTGCAGTGAGCGCGAGGATGCCGCCTTCACCATCGTTGTCCGCGCGCATCACGAAGCTCACGTACTTGAGCGTGACCACCACGATGATCGACCAGAGAATCAGCGAGACGATGCCGAACACGTTGGGTTGGCTGATGCCGCCCGCTGCCTTCAGACATTCACGCAACGTGTATAGCGGGCTGGTGCCGATGTCACCGAACACCACGCCGATGGCGCCCAACACGAGACTGGGCGCGGCGTTGACTGTGTGGGTAGACGGGCTGGTGACAGATGAGGACATAGGGTGTCGTAAGTTAAATGAAAATAACGGCATGCCTGACCGTATTGGCGCCTGACGGAAATACGGCCCTCGCACCAGCGGGATAACTAGCTTGTAGCAGGTTCTTGATGCAACGCGATGAAAATATGTCGCAGCGGTGGGATTGTTTCGCTTACTCGCGGCGCTGCGCGAGCCCTATCTGAGCTTCCAGATGCCCCAGATGGCGATTGCCAGCGCCAGACCGAAACCAGCGCCCAACAGGATGTAGGTATCCATTTCAACGTCCTCGAAACCAGAGTTGCGTCGCGGGTCGTGCACCATTGCCGGATGCATCCCCCTTAAGGGCCGAATACTACCTTCGCTTCCTTTCAGAAGCGAATGCAGGTTCGCCCGACGCGAAGTAGTCGGGGGCTGGCGTTCCCAATCGTTCAGGACAACATAATGGTTGTAGAGGCTGCCGCAAAACCTGAAAACCTATTGCCTGCCAGCAAACGAAAAAGCCCGCGTGGCAAGTGCCAGCGGGCTTTCCATATGCTTGGTTGCGGGGGTAGGATTTGAACCTACGACCTTCGGGTTATGAGCCCGACGAGCTGCCAGACTGCTCCACCCCGCGTCAGAGAAAACGGATTGTATAGAGATGTCGGCAGATCGTCAAACGATCCTGCGGATTATTTTTTGGCCTCAAAGATCGGCAACCGATGCGCCCTCCACCTTGCCGTCGATGATGTCTGCGCCGTACTGGCTCGCACTGCGCTTGGCGATGCCGAAATCGGAAAACGTGGCGGGCCGCACAAGTCGAAACACACGGCTTGCCTTCGAGCCGCTAATCGCGCCGGGGCGGCAGACGCGCACGGCGACGTCATAACCCTCAGCGTGCCGCTTGTGGCCGTCGAACTTGTCGAACTCCCGCGAGAACACCAGCGGATGCACTTCGAAGTCCTTATAGATAGCCGGATAGAGTTCAGCCATGGCGATTCCCCGATACGTGAGTATTAGACCCACTATACGCCGTGCAATGAGAGCACCGGCGATTTATTTTGCGGCTTGTGGCAGGGGCGTTGGGATGGCGGCATTTTCCGGCCGCCCTTCTTTACTGCTTCAATACGGGCAACGCAGTGCAGCACGCGCCTACCCTGCCGCAAGGCCTAAGGGTACGACCGGATCGCGGTAAGATTCGGACAACATCCCGCGTGGGCGTGTTCCGCATGCCCCGCCGGCTCCGGGGACTCGCCCCAGCACTCGACACCAAAGAGAAATGCCGATGAAGTTAGCCACCTGGAAAAATCATTTTTCCGGCAGCGGCTTTCCTGCAAAGGGATTGCGGGCGATGTGTAGTCGGCAGTCTGGCCTAGCTACACATCCGGCTACACTTCGGGCCGGGGGTAGGATCTGCGTCAACTGCCAGGATTTTGCGATGAGCGTGTGCGCCGCCCGAAGTGAGATGCACGTGACGGCCGCTCACGCGTCCGTTCCGATGCGGCAACGAAACCATTGCAGCGCAGACCTGCAGCGTTCATACGCGTTGGGAGTGCCTGCACTTCACGGTGGGCCGGGATAGGCTCTCTGTCAGCCGCATCGCTGGCCTTTTTGAGATAGAAAGAGATAAGAATGGCAAAAACATATGGGGATCGGTGGGTGCTCGGAGAGTCACTCGGTGGTGGCGGGCAAGGAGACGTGTTTTACGCTACGGACCTATCTGGAGCGTATTCGGAACCGGTAGCGCTGAAGCGTCTCAAGAATAAAAATCGGGCGGACCGGTTCATCAGGGAGATAGAAGCAATCCAGCGGGTAAATCACCAGCATGTGGTTAAGCTGATCGATCATTCGCCGATCGAATCGCAAGATCCGACGCAACCAATGTACATCGTTATGCCTGTAGCCGAAGGCGGCGATCTCGGCAAACGGGCGCTGGCCTACAAGGATTCGCTCGACAGCACACTGATCGTCGCAAAACAAATTGCTTCGGCATTGGAGGCGGCCCACAAAGCCGGCGTGATCCATCGTGATGTCAAACCGCAGAATGTACTGTTCCGGGATGCGGGACATCATGCGCTTCTGACAGACTTTGGCATCTGCTACATGCAC
>JBEKNG010000905.1:0-2696 GCA_049523075.1 Paraburkholderia sp. | reverse complement strand
AAGAGCTGTCGCAGCTCGACGATGCTGATCGCGACGAAATGCTGTCCAGCTACGGTTTGGAAGAGCCCGGTC
Organism: Paraburkholderia sp.; assembly: GCA_049523075.1. Taxonomy (GTDB): domain Bacteria; phylum Pseudomonadota; class Gammaproteobacteria; order Burkholderiales; family Burkholderiaceae; genus Paraburkholderia. The sequence continues at coordinate 2,624 of JBEKNG010000905.1, read as the reverse complement.
TTAATCGTGTAATCCGCGCCGGCTACAAGCTGCTCGGCTTGCAGACGTACTTCACGGCAGGCGTGAAAGAAGTGCGCGCCTGGACAGTGAAGGCCGGCTCCACGGCACCGCAAGCCGCCGGCGTCATCCACACCGATTTCGAAAAAGGTTTCATCCGCGCCGAGACTATCGGTTACGACGATTTCATCCAGTACAAGGGCGAATCGGGTGCTGCCGCGGCTGGTCGTCTGCGCAAGGAAGGCAAGGACTACATCGTGAAAGAAGGCGATGTGCTGCACTTCCTGTTCAACGTTTAAGCAGCCGCGACGAACCCTTCGAAGCCCCGCCTGTGCGGGGCTTTTTTGTTGCCCGCATTCTTGGCAGGCTAACTGCAGTGAATGAAGTGAGTGCGACCATGTCTCTGACGACATTCCACATACGACTTGCGCAACCAGAGGACGCGCGCGTTATCGGCGTGCTGATTCGTCGCGTTGCGCGTCGGTGGATTGTGCCCGATCAGTCGCCCGAGACGGGGCGTGCGCTGCTGTCGCGTCTGAGTGCAAAGGCGTTGCGCGAAAAAATCCTCGAAGGCCAGCGCTTTCATCTGGCTTATCTGGGCGACATGTTGGTGGGTGTTGCCGCGATGCGCGACGATTGTCATCTAACGCAGTTTTTCGTCAGCACGCGGTATCAGGGCAGAGGGTTCGCCCGTCGTCTATGGCTGCGTACGATGCAGGATGCGATAAGGCGCGCGAACACGTCGCGTTTTACGCTCAACGCCACGCGCTGCGCCGTGCCGGTCTATCTGCGTATGGGCTTTCGCGCCGAAGGGGCGGAAAGGCTCTCGCCGAATGGATTGATGACCACGCCGATGACCATGACGCTGCCGACGCAACGTCGCAAACGGGCATAATGTCGCCTCCCGATTCGTTCGCTTTAGATCGTTGGAGATCCCATGTCAGGCCAGCAGCACGAAGTGACCTTCCGTTTCATGGCGCAGCCCACCGACGTCAATTTCGGCGGCAAAGTGCACGGCGGCATGGTCATGAAGTGGATCGATCAGGCCGGCTACGCCTGCGCAGTAGGTTGGAGTGGTGCGTACTGTGTGACGGCGGCCGTGAGCGGCATTCAGTTCGTGAAGCCGATCCTGATCGGCGACCTGGTCAGTGTGCGCGCGAAATTGATTCACACCGGTTCGTCGAGCATGCAAATGGCGGTGGACGTGCTTGCGCGCGATTTGCGCTCGGGCGAAGAGCGTCTCGCGACTAGTTGCGTGATGGTTTTCGTTGCGCTGGACAAGCCCGATGGCAAGCCCACGCCAGTGCCATCATGGGCGCCGCGCGATGACAATGAGCGTCGCCTGCAGCAGAAAGCGCTGCATCTGCTCGAGCTTTCCAAGAGCATGGAGCAGTTGGTCGATACGCGTGGTGCGGGAAACGACTGAACGGCGTCGCGCGTAACGTCTGAAAATCTCGAAAATCCGGCTGTTTCGGGTCGTCAAGGTGTTGACACACAAGGCCCCGATCCACACAATAGCCGTTCTTTGTTGGAGGGATACCCAAGCGGCCAACGGGGGCAGACTGTAAATCTGCTGGCTTACGCCTTCGGTGGTTCGAATCCACCTCCCTCCACCAGTTGACCGCCAAGGGTAACCATTGGCAAGGCTGGAAAACTGGATCGCAGCGACGAGCTTCATGTCGTCGATACGGTCCGGTAGACGAGTTCCGCGCAGGGCGGGAGTAGTTCAATGGTAGAACCCTAGCCTTCCAAGCTAATGACGCGGGTTCGATTCCCGTCTCCCGCTCCATTGATCTCGTCGCTGTGTGTTTTTGTGCTCATGTAGCTCAGTCGGTAGAGCACTTCCTTGGTAAGGAAGAGGTCGCTGGTTCGATTCCAGTCATGAGCACCACCGCATGCGATTGTCGCGGTATTGCCTGGTTTCCTCGTTTATTTTTCTTTCACTCATTGACTCCATCGGGATTTAGCGCTCATGGCAAAGGGTAAATTCGAACGCACCAAGCCGCACGTGAACGTGGGCACGATCGGTCACGTGGACCACGGCAAGACGACGCTGACGGCGGCGCTGACGAAGATCGGCGCAGAGCGTTTCGGTGGCGACTTCAAGGCATACGACCAGATCGACGCGGCGCCGGAAGAAAAGGCGCGCGGTATCACGATCTCGACGGCGCACGTGGAATACGAATCGCCGAACCGCCACTACGCACACGTGGACTGCCCAGGCCACGCCGACTACGTGAAGAACATGATCACGGGTGCGGCGCAGATGGACGGCGCGATCCTGGTGTGCTCGGCCGCGGACGGTCCGATGCCGCAGACGCGTGAACACATCCTGCTCAGCCGTCAGGTGGGCGTGCCGTACATCGTCGTGTTCCTGAACAAGGCCGACATGGTGGACGACGCCGAGCTGCTCGAGCTGGTGGAAATGGAAGTGCGCGAGCTGCTGTCCAAATACGAGTTCCCGGGCGACGACACCCCGATCATCAAGGGTTCGGCGCTGAAGGCCCTCGAGGGCGACCAGTCCGAAATCGGCGTGCCGGCGATCATCAAGCTGGTGGAAGCGCTGGACAGCTACATCCCGGAACCGGTGCGCGTGCTGGACAAGCCGTTCCTGATGCCGGTGGAAG
>JBEKNG010000904.1:0-2702 GCA_049523075.1 Paraburkholderia sp. | reverse complement strand
AGGGTTTGCAGCAGGTCGGCAACAACAACTGGGTGGCCACGCAGTCGTCGGGAATCGCCGTGATGGGCTCCGCGGGCGCGGGCCAGTACGGCAATATCGAGCAAGGCCAGCTGGAAACGTCCAACACCTCCGACACCACGGCGCAGTTGGTCGACATGATCCAGGCACAGCAGAACTACGAAGCCAATTCGCAGATGCTGGGCACGGTCAGCTCGCTCGACCAGTCGCTGTTCCAGGCTGTGGATCGCGGGTAATAGCGCATGGATCGTTCCGTCTACATTGCAATGACCGGCGCCACGCAGACCATGCGTGCGCAGGATGCCGTGAGCCACAACCTGGCCAACGCATCCACTGTCGGTTTCAAAAGCGAGCTCAGCGCGTTTCAAAGCGTGCCGGTGCTTGGCCCTGGTGCGAATACGCGCATCAATGCCGTGGCACAGGGCGTTGGGCAAGACGGAACGCAGGGTACTGTCCAGCACACCGGCCGTTCATTGGATGTCGCCGTGAACGGTCCGGGCTGGATCGCGGTGCAGGCACCAGACGGCAGCGAGGCTTATACGCGCGCCGGCAATTTGCAAATGGATGCCGACGGCAATCTCACCGATAGCCGCGGCAATCCGGTGATGGGCTCCGGCGGTCCGGTCACCATCCCCGATAGCTCGCAGATCAGCGTGGGCAGTGACGGCACCATTTCAACGGTGCCGATGGGTCAGGGACCTAACACCATCGCCGCGGTAGGGCAGCTCAAATTGGTCAATCCCGATCCGACGCAAATGTCGGAAGGTTCCGATGGCCTGATGCACATGAACGACGGCAGCACCGCCGATGTCGACCCCACCGTTACGGTGACAGCGGGCGCGTTGGAAGCCAGCAACGTCAATCCATCGTCGGAGCTGGTGAAGATGATCTCGCTGTCGCGCCAATACGAAATGCAAGTGCGTTCGATCAAGACGTCTGAAGACGACGCGGACGACAGCAGCAAACTTCTGCAGACCAGCTAACGCACGACACACGGAGCCAAGCCATGTTTTCTTCTCTCTGGATTGCCAAGACCGGCCTCGATGCGCAGCAGACGCAGATGGACGTGATCTCCAACAACCTGGCCAACGCCAACACCACCGGATTCAAATCCTCGCGCGCCTCGTTCCAAGATTTGATGTATCAGAACGAAGGCCAGCCCGGCAGCCAGACGACCCAGCAGACGGAATCGCCGTCGGGTCTTTTGCTAGGTACCGGCGTGAAAGTGGTAGGCAGCGAAAAACTGTTTACCCAGGGCGCCGTCACGCAGACAGGCAATTCGCTCGACGTGGCGATTCAAGGCAACGGCTTTTTGCAAGTCAGCTTGCCTGACGGCACCGTCGTGTACACGCGTGATGGTTCGCTGCATGAAGATTCCACCGGACAGCTGGTGACGGCCGACGGTTATCCCACCGTTCCGGCGATCACGCTGCCGGCCAACGTCAACAACGTCACCATCGGCACGGATGGCACGGTCAGTGCCACCAGCAACGGCTCCACCACGCCCGCGCAGATCGGCGTGATCCAGCTCGCCAACTTCATCAATCCGGCGGGTCTGGAGGCGATGGGGCAAAACCTTTACCTGGAAACCGAATCCAGCGGCACGGCACAAACCGGGCAGCCCGGCGTCAACGGCATGGGCACGCTCGCGCAAGGCTCGCTGGAATCGTCCAACACGAACGTCGTTGCCGAGATGGTCAACATGATCGAGGCCCAACGCACCTACGAGATGAACTCCAAGTCGATCAGCGCCGTGGACGACATGCTGCAGTTCGTCATCAACAAAACCTGAGTCGTACTGCCATGTCTTATTCCTCTGTGTACATTCGTGTCACTGCCGTCTTGCTGGTGCTCGCGCTGCTGTCCGGCTGCGCGCAGATTCAGCAGCGGCAAAAACAGGAAGACGCCGAGTGGGCCGCCACCGCGCCGATCGAGCAGCCCGCGCCGCCACAGGCGAACGGTTCGATCTATCAAGACATGCAGAACATGGAGCTGTTCAACGATGCACGCGCGCATCGCATCGGCGACATTCTCACCATCAACCTCGTTGAGGCGATGCAGGCCAGCAAGAAGTCCGAAACCACGACCAGCAAGACCGACAAAGTCAACGTCGGGGCACCGGAAATCCTGGGGCATTCGCTGAGCGTGGGCGGCGGTGCTGCGGCGAACTCCGCACTCAACACCGCCAACAGTTTCGATGGCGCAGGCAGCAGCACCCAGAGCAATCAGCTGACGGGCCAGCTCACCGTGACGGTGGCGCAGCGCCTTTCCAATGGCAACTTGCTGGTGCGCGGCGAGAAGTGGCTGACCATCAACCAAGGTCAGGAACTGATCCGTATTTCCGGCATCGTGCGCGCGCAGGACATCGAACAGGACAACTCCGTCGATTCCACCCGCGTCGCGGATGCGCGCATCACTTACACCGGTCGCGGAACGCTCGATAGCGCCAATACACAAGGCTGGCTGGCGAAGTTCTTCAACTCGAAGTGGATGCCCTTCTGATGAACGCATCGTGGCGTAAACGAATTTCGATCGGCGGCATCGTCGCACTTATCGTGTCATCGCTGGCTTTCACGCCCACTGCGCACGCGGACAAGATTCGCGATCTGGTGCAAGTGGCAGGCGTTCGTAGCAACCAGCTTGTCGGCTATGGCCTTGTCGTTGGTCTTGACGGTACCGGTGAC
>JBEKNG010000903.1:0-2703 GCA_049523075.1 Paraburkholderia sp. | reverse complement strand
GGGTCAACGGGCACCGCTGCCACTCAACCATAGCGCGCGGACCACCACCCGGACGGCAGTTGGGATGCAATATATTGGCGAAATCGCACGCAGTCCTCAGTAGCCGCGCCCGGTTTTAATCCGATGCCGGGTCACATGGCCACTATGCTGGAGATCACGACGGCGTATCCGGGAACCGGCTCGCGATCACACGCTGTATCTCCTCCGCCGATACCGGCTTGACCAGGTGATGGTCGAAGCCAGCTTCCTGAGATCGCAGTCGGTCGGCGGCCTGGCCATAGCCCGTGACGGCGACTAACAGCGCGTTAGCTGTAGTGGCCTGCTTGCGCATCTCGCGTGCCAGTTGAAAGCCGTCCATGCCGGGCAGGCCGAGATCGAGCAGGACAATTTCGGGCTTGAATTGCGCCGCGACTTCAAGCGCCTGCTTTGCTTCGTGCGCGACGCGTACATCATAGCCGTCCGCTTCGAGAACCATTGACAGTAACGTCGCCGCGTCGACGCTATCGTCCACCAGCAGAAGGCGCAAAGCCGGTCCTGTGCCGCGAGGAACCGTAGTTGTCGTGGCCGGAGCCAGCTCGGCGATCTGTCCCGCTCGCGAGAGCGGCAAGGACACAATGAACTCGCTGCCGTTCCCCGGTCCGCCCGAGAATGCCTGGAGATGTCCGCCATGCAGTTCAACCAGCGTCCGCGCAAGCGGCAGGCCAATCCCGAGCCCACCTTCGGAGCGTTCGAGCGAGGTCTGCGATTGGACGAAAAGATCGAAGATCAGCGGGATCGTCTCGGCACTCATGCCAACACCGTTGTCGCGAACGGCAATCCGGACGACCTCATCGGACTCGCGTACGTCGATCAGAATTTCGCCGCCCTGCGGCGTATATTTCACGGCGTTCGAAAGGATATTGCCGAGCACTTGTGCAATCCGTACACCATCGCCGATGACGTAGAGCGAGTCATCTGGCATCTCGGTCTTGAGCGTATGCGCCTTTTTGCTTAGCGCAGGCGCGACCGTTTCGATCGCTGCTTCAATAGCTGCGGCGAGACTTACGTTCTCTTGCCGCAGCGTGATCTTCCCTTGCGTGATACGCGCCACATCGAGCAGGTCGTCGACGAGACGACTCAGGTGCCTCACCTGGCGTCCGATGACCGCGCGCATCGTTTCAAAGTCTTCAGGTGCAGGCGCACGGCCCGGATCGAGCAACTCAATCGCATTGCGGATCGGCGCAAGCGGATTGCGCAGTTCATGCGCAAGCATGGCGAGAAACTCGTCCTTGCGGCGATCCGCGTCGCGCAACACCATCTCGTTGGCCTTGCGCTCGGAAATGTCGTTAACGACGCCTGCCAGCCGGTAGATCCGGTCACGCGTATCGCGGACCGTAAAGGCGCGCTCGGCGACCCAGCGAGTGTTACCGTCGGCACGAACGATCCGGTACTCGACCTCGTACGGTGTGCCGCCAGGGAGCGCCCGGTACGCCGTCTCGACTGCGGCCTGGTCTTCGGCGTGAACGTGACCCGCCCAGTGGCCTGCACCTGGGACCGGCGCAAGCGCCTCATCGCCCCACAAACGGCGGTAGGCCGGGCTCACATACAGCAATTGATCGGTCGATGGGTCGAGCATCCAGAACACATCGTCGATGTTTTCCGCCATCTGCCGAAACCGCTCTTCGCTTTCGCGCAGCGCGCCTTCCGCGCGGCGCACGCGCAGCAGCGCGCGCACATGGGCAATCAGTTCGGCAGGTTCGATCGGTTCAATCAGGTAACTATCCGCGCCGCCGTCGAGTCCCCTGATCCTGTCGATGCTCTGCACCGCCGCCGCGGAGGTCTGCAGCACCAGAATGCCTGCCGTCTCCGGCGTCGCCTTGATCTGCCGGCACACTTCGAAGCCGTTGATGTCAGGCAGCTTGACGTCGAGCAGAACCAGATCGGGCAACGAGTCGCGGGCGCGTTCAAGCGCTTCGGTACCGTTGGCGGCTTCGATCACGACGAAGCCAGCACGCGACAAAATACGACTCTTCGCGTAACGCGCACCGTCGTTGTCGTCAACGTTGAGTATGAGATTGGCGGTCGCGTCGCTCATGGAAGATTCGTGTCCGTGGGCCGTTCAGGGGGCGCTCAGCATCGCATCCAGCGACGTGAGCAATTCGGTACCCGACAGCGGTTTGATAAAAAAGGCGTCGGCGCCCAGAGACTGGGCCCGATCGCCTTGGTCGATATCGCTCAAAACAATCACAGGTAGGCGTCGCTGGCGTGAGTCGGCGCCGGCTATGGGGCTGCCTTCGCCGACATGCCAGGCTTCTTCCTCATGGCGGAGCTCAGCCAGCCAGGCCCAGCATTCTTCGCGCCCTGGTTGCATATCAAGCACGACGGCGGACGCGGGCGCGACTGCCAACACTGATTTTGCTTCGCGCACGGTTGCCGCAGCGGTCGGCCGGTAACGCGTGTTATGTAGCGACGCCTCGTAACGCACCCGGTCATCCAGGCTGGTCGACACAAGGAGCACCATGTCACGCTCGACGTCGTGGGCACGAGGCGTTGGCGTTGCCGCGTCGACGGTCTGCGGCAGATAGGCCTGAATGCTTGCCGTGAACGTCGAGCCTTTGCCCAGTTCGCTCTTGAGGCTAACCGCTCCGCCTAACAGCTTGCAAAGCTTGCTGCATAGCGGCAAGCCCAGCCCGGTTCCTTTCACAGCGGTCTGCAACCGGTTTT
>JBEKNG010000902.1:0-2706 GCA_049523075.1 Paraburkholderia sp. | reverse complement strand
CGCGTGAGATCGGCAGCCGCGGCATCACCGTGAATTGCGTGGCGCCCGGTTTCATCGACACCGACATGACCAAGACCCTGCCGGAAGAGCAGCAAACCGCGCTGAAGACGCAGATTCCGCTTGGCCGTCTGGGCAGCCCGGAAGACATCGCTCACGCCGTTGCGTTTCTTGCTTCGCCGCAAGCCGGGTACATCACCGGCACGACGCTGCACGTAAACGGCGGCATGTACATGTCGTAACGGAATTCGGGTACCATCCGCGCCGTGACGCGTTTCTCGACGCGGCGGGGCGGATGCCTTGACAGGAACCGTGCGCGCCGCTTTTTTGCAGGAGCAAACCTGATAAAATGCGCGCACCTGTATTTTTGAACTTCTTTTCCCTTGGAGGGGTTAATGGACAATATCGAACAGCGCGTCAAGAAGATCGTCGCAGAACAACTGGGCGTTGCGGAAGCGGAGATCAAGAACGAAGCATCGTTCGTGAACGACCTCGGCGCTGACTCGCTCGACACCGTCGAACTCGTGATGGCCCTCGAAGACGAATTCGGCATGGAAATTCCGGATGAAGAAGCTGAGAAGATCACGACCGTTCAGCAAGCCATCGACTACGCTCGCGCAAACGTCAAGGCCTAAGGTCATTCGCGCCCGCGTTGCTGGGTTGGCTGCATGTGACGCCTTGGCGTGCCGGTTTCCGGCGTCCGCAGGGCTGGCGCTAATGCCGGCGAAGTTGGCAATGACGTTGCCAGCGCGGTTTCGAGCGCAGTTTCCAGGTTAACAGCCACAGGGCTCACAGGTCTGATTCCTGTAGCCGCTGTGGCTTTTGCTTTTGTCACCTATGAAAAAGAGGTTACCGTGAGCCGTCGTCGTGTTGTTGTTACAGGCCTGGGGCTGATTTCGCCTGTTGGCAATAATGTTGCCGACGGCTGGGCCAATCTGGTCGCAGGCAAGTCGGGTATTGCCAATATCACGAAGTTCGACGCATCGAACTTCACGACGCGCTTTGCCGGCGAGGTGAAGGGCTTCAATATCGAGGACTACATCCCCGGTAAGGAAGCGCGCCACATGGATACGTTCATCCATTACGGCGTGGCTGCCGGCATCCAGGCAATGAAGGACAGCGGGCTTGAAGTCACCGACGAGAATTCGGAGCGCATCGGTGTGGTGGTCGGCTCGGGAATTGGCGGTCTGCCGATGATCGAAGTCACCCAAACCGAGCTGCTCAACCGCGGTCCGCGCCGGATTTCGCCGTTCTTCGTGCCGGCTTCGATCATCAATATGATCTCCGGCCACCTGTCGATCAAATTCGGCATCAAGGGCCCGAACCTCGCGATCGTCACCGCGTGTACCACCGGTCTGCATTGCATCGGCGAGGCTTCACGCCTGATCGAATACGGCGACGCCGACGTCATGATCGCGGGCGGTGCGGAATCCACCGTGTCGCCGCTCGGCGTTGGTGGCTTTGCGGCGGCGCGCGCGCTGTCGCAACGTAACGACGACCCGGCAACGGCTAGTCGTCCTTGGGATAAGGACCGCGACGGTTTCGTGCTGGGCGAGGGCGCAGGCGTGATGGTGCTCGAAGAGTACGAACACGCGAAGGCCCGTGGCGCGAAGATTTACGCCGAGGTAAGCGGCTATGGGATGAGCGGCGACGCGTATCACATGACCGCGCCGCTGGAAAATGGCGACGGCGCGCGCCGCTGCATGCTGGCGGCACTGAAGAACGCGCGCGTGAACGTGGATCAGGTGAACTACCTGAACGCCCACGGCACGTCCACGCAGCTGGGCGATCTGGCGGAAACCATCGGCATCAAGCGCGCTTTCGGCGACCACGCGAAGAGCATGGTCGTGAATTCGACCAAATCGATGACGGGCCACCTGTTGGGCGGCGCCGGCGGTCTCGAGTCCGTGTTCACGGTGCTTGCCGTGCATCATCAGGTGTCGCCGCCGACAATCAACATCTTCAACCAGGATCCGGAATGCGATCTTGATTACTGCGCCAACACCGCGCGGGAGATGAAGATCGACATCGCGCTGAAGAACTCGTTTGGGTTCGGCGGCACGAACGGCACGCTCGTCTTCAAGCGCGCCTGAGCAGGCCAGGCCGCTTGATCCCAACGCCAACACCCGCGCCCACGCAATACCGCAAGCAGGCCGGTCCGGCGCTTATGCCCGGACCGGCCTCATCCAGTGGAGTGCCGTTGATCACGCTGCGGCGCTCCGTCACGGTGCGCGGCGCAACGGTGGCTTTTATCCTGGTTGCCCTCGCCGCCGTTCAGGCGTGCCTCGCGGGCTGGCTCGGCGCCTTGCAGGCAGCGCCGGCCACGCTGGCCGTGCTAGCCTCGCTGATGCTAGGCGCGTGGCGGCACTGGCGCACCGAGCCCGGCGCCATCAAAATCGGGCCGGATGGCCTCACCGTCTGGAATCGCGCGGGGCAGATGCTCGCGCAGGGTCATATTGCCGGTTGTTCGCAGTGGAGCGGCCGGCTTCTCATTCTGGCGCTTGCAGACGCGAGCGGCCGTTCCCGGGCACTACTGATCGCGGCGGACGCGCTTTGCGCCGACGCTTTCCGCGAGCTGGCCGTGCTAGGCCGGCGTGCCGCGCGCGTCTGACTGTAACGACTGTAACCGCTGTTACCTTAGTATCGTGACGATATGATGGGGACGCTACAATGGTGCCCCGCGATGCGCCCTATAGTTAACGGATTTAT
>JBEKNG010000901.1:0-2707 GCA_049523075.1 Paraburkholderia sp. | reverse complement strand
CCGTCCGCGTCAGTTGTTCGTCGGCGATACCGCGCGCGAAGCGAAGCCGATCGCGCAACGCTGATTGATCGCTCGATGAGCGTTGCACGGGCTTGAGCGTCGCTCAGGCACCAGGCACGCGGGCGCTGCTCCTGGCATGGGGCAGCGCCCGCAGTTGGTTTACAAAGCGAAACCCCGGCCCAGATTCGGCGCCGACCCGAGGCACAAACTTAGTGCCTGACCCGAGGTCAGACGCCCACCCAACCCTCGGGACCAAAACTGCACGACGCGTGCCAATTGCATACGCACAGCGGCGCAGCGACGCCGCCGTAGCGTTTTGTTACGCCTTCGACGAGGCCCGCTTGCGCATATGCACCACACTCCTGTGTTAAGTTCGTTCGACGGGCGCAGACCCTCTACAATCGGAACGAAGCCCATAGCACAGGAGCAAGCTGATGCAGGATCCAGAAGCACTCGGCGGATTGACGCACTCTGGCGGTGCGGACCGCGCGGAACATGAATCGGACACCGCGTTCATCCCACCAGAAAACCTCAACGTCGCCAGCGCCAACCAGTATGTATTGAAGTCGGGCGATACCTTTATCGTCAACGACGCGCTTGGCGACATCACCGGTCACGATGATGGCCTCTTCGTCAACGATACCCGCGTGTTGTCGCAACTGCGCCTGACCTTTGGCGGTCGCGCGCCGTCGCTGCTATCGGGCAGCGTCAGCAGCGACAATGCGGCGTTCACGGCGCATCTGACCAACCGTCCGTTGCCGCCGCTCGGTGGCGACAGCACACCCGAGGGCGTGATTCACGTCGAGCGCGTGCGTGTCTTGTCGGGCACCGTGCTCAACGAAGCCATCGAATTGACCAATTACGGCACGAAAGACGCAGTCGTGCCGCTTTCCATTTCTTTCGCCAGCGACTTCCGCGACATGTTCGAAGTGCGCGGTTTGAGACGCGACAAGAAGGGCAACGTCGAACCGGCGCGTGTCGAGAACGGCGAGGTTCTGCTTGGCTACGTGGGGCTCGATGACGTCGAGCGTGATGTACAGATCGCCTTTTCGCCGACGCCGGACAAGCTGTTTGCGAATCGCGCCGACTATACGGTGGAACTGCCTGCGCAAGCGTGCGTGTCCATCTACCTCGCCGTGGCGGTGAAGGTGAGGGCCGAAAGGCCGGTCGTCAGCGCCGGTGTCTCGATGCCGGTCCACACCCAGAGCGAGGCGCATCTGTCGCAGATCCATGCGGAGCGTCCGCGAGTCGGCCGCGCGGCCGTGCGCGCAGCGTTGGTGGAGGCCCACCTTGTGATGCGCGACAGACGCCGGGCCACCGCACGGGTGCGCTCGAGCAATCCGCTCTTTAATGCATGGATCGATCGTTCGCTTGCCGACCTCGGCCTGCTAACCACCGATCTGGAAACCGGCCCCTATCCGTACGCCGGCATCCCATGGTTTTCGACCCCCTTTGGCCGCGATGCATTAATTACGTCCTTGCAGACGTTATGGCTGCAGCCGGGCCTGGCGCGCGGGGTTCTACGCTTCCTTGCTGAACATCAGGCGCTCGAGAACTCGGCCTTCCGCGACGCAGCGGTCGGCAAGATCATGCACGAAATGCGCAAGGGCGAAATGGCAGCAACCGGTGAAGTGCCGTTCGCGCTCTACTACGGCGGTGTCGACAGCACGCCACTGTTTATCGTGCTGGCCGGCGCCTATGTGGCGCGTACCGGCGACGTGGACCTGATCGAGGAGTTGTGGCCGGCGCTCGAGCGCGCGGCGCGATGGGTCTCGGGCGTGTGCGACAAGAACCGCTTCGGTTTGCTCGACTACCAACGCGAATCGGACGGCGGTCTGGCGAATCAGGGCTGGAAGGACAGTCACGATTCTGTCTTTCACGCCGACGGCCGCTTCCCCGACGGCCCGATTGCACTGGTCGAGGTGCAGGCCTACGCGAGCGCCGCGTTCGACACCATGGCGCATTTTTCCAAGCTGCGCGGTCTGTCCGACGAAGCTGCCGCGTACCGCAAACGCGCCAAGGCCATCCGCGAATGCGTCGAAGATAAGTACTGGATGGAAGAGTCGGGCTTCTATGGCATCGCCCTCGACGGCCATGGCGAACTGTGTCGTGTGATGGCCTCGAATGCCGGCCATCTGCTCGCCTTTGGCTTGCCGTCGCGCGAGCGTGGCGAAGCGGTCGTGCGAGGTCTGGAGTCGACGCTGTTCCATACCGGTTGGGGTGTGCGCACGCTGGCTGCGGGGCAGGCGCGCTTCAATCCGATGGCGTATCACAACGGTTCAGTCTGGCCGCATGACAACGCGCTGTGCGCGCGAGGCGTGGCGCGTTACGGCGGTAAGGCAACGGCCGTGAAGCTGCTGCAGGCTCTGTTCCAGGCCGCGGTCAATTTCGACATGCGTCTGCCGGAGCTCTTCTGCGGCTTCCCGCGGCGGCGCGGTGAACCGCCTACCGCTTACCCGGTGGCATGCCTGCCGCAGGCATGGGCGGCGGGCTCGCCGTTCATGATGCTGGAAGCGTGCCTCGGCGTGACCGTCGACGCCGCGAAGGGCGAAGTGTTGATCGAACAGCCGATGCTGCCCGAGGGCATCGATTGGCTCGAAATCGGCGATATGCGCGTCGGTGATGCCACGGTGACGATCACTTTCCGGCGCGTCGCGGGCAAGGTGGTTGCGTCGGCCGAACAGGGCGGCGTGCGGGTCGTCGCGTT
>JBEKNG010000900.1:0-2707 GCA_049523075.1 Paraburkholderia sp. | reverse complement strand
CGGTCAGGTAGTGCGGCATCAGCAGCACGCCTTTGGCGCCGAGGCGCTCCGCTTCCTGCGCATATTCGATCGCCACACGCGTCGGGCCACCCGCGCCGGCGAGGATGGGTACTTTACCCTTGCACGTTTCGGTAGCAGTCCGAATAACGTTGCTGTAATCGCTTTTGGTCAGCGAGAAGAATTCGCCGGTTCCGCCCGCGGCAAACAGGGCCGTCGCGCCGTACGGTGCAAGCCATTCGAGGCGCGCTGCGTAGGTGTCGGCGCGGAAGTCGCCGTTTGCGTCGAAGTCGGTAACAGGGAAGGACAGCAGGCCTTCGGAAACAATCGCTTTGAGTTCTTGAGGGGTCGTCATGGTCTGAAAAGTGTCAAGTTTGAGGGAAATGGACGGTCACGCCGGCCGCTGCCGGGTTGAGGTTCGAATCAGCGCACGAGGCACGGACGCTTGTTGTCGAACTTCCAGTTCGGAATCAGGTACTGCATGGCCACACCATCGTCGCGCGCACCCAGGCCGTGCTGCTGATAAAGCGCGTGCGCCTTTTCCAGCGCATCCAGATCGAGCTCGATGCCGAGACCCGCCGCTTGCGGAACCGTCACCTTGCCACCGACGATCTGCAGCGGATTGCGCGTCAGGTACTGGCCGTCCTGCCAGATCCAGTGCGTATCGATGGCGGTAATCTTGCCGGGCGCCGCCGCCGCGACATGCGTGAACATCGCTAGCGAGATGTCGAAGTGATTGTTCGAATGCGAACCCCACGTGAGCCCCCAGTCGTTGCACATCTGCGCCACGCGCACCGAGCCTTGCATGGTCCAGAAGTGCGGATCGGCCAGCGGGATATCGACGGACTGCAGTTGAATGGCATGGCCCATCTGCCGCCAATCGGTGGCGATCATGTTGGTCGCCGTCGGCAAGCCGGTCGCGCGGCGGAATTCAGCCATCACCTCGCGGCCCGAGTAGCCGTTCTCGGCACCGCACGGGTCTTCCGCATACGCCAGCACGTCGTGCTGGTCGCGACACAGACGCACGGCTTCCGCGAGCGACCACGCGCCGTTCGGGTCAAGCGTCACGCGTGCGTTGGGAAAGCGCTCGGCCAACGCCGTCACGGCTTCGATCTCCGCATCACCCGCCAGTACGCCACCCTTGAGCTTGAAGTCGTTGAAGCCATAGCGCGCCTGAGCCGCCTCAGCCAGCCGCACCACCGCTTCCGGCGTCATCGCTTCTTCGGTGCGGATCCGCTCCCAGGCGTCGTGGCCATCCGCTCCGCTTGCATACGGCAGATCGGTTTTCTTGCGGTCGCCGATGTAGAACAGGTAGCCGAGCATTTCTACTTCGTCGCGCTGTTGGCCTTCGCCGAGCAAGGCGGCGACCGGCACACCCAGATGCTGTCCGAGCAGATCGAGCAGCGCCGCTTCGAGCGCGGTCACCGCGTGAATCGTGGTGCGCAGGTCGAAGGTCTGCAGGCCGCGCCCACCTGCGTCGCGATCCGCGAACTGGGTGCGAGCCTTGTTGAGTATAGCTTGCAGGTTGCCGATCGACTGGCCCACGACGAGCGGACGCGCGTCGTCGATCGTCTTGCGGATGCTTTCGCCGCCGGGCACTTCGCCAACGCCGGTGTTGCCGGCGCTGTCGCGAAGAATGACGACGTTGCGCGTGAAGTACGGCCCGTGCGCGCCGCTCAGGTTCAGCAGCATGCTGTCACGGCCGGCGACCGGCACGACGCGCAGCTCGGTGACGGTCGGCGTAGCGTTCGATTGGATGGGATTCGTAGACATGAAGTAAGACCTGTTAAGTGATAGAGTCGGCGGGCAGATTTAGTTGGATAGGTATCCGAATGATTAGTGGGATTTGCTGTGAACCGGAGGCGCCACCACATCGTGATTGACACGGCGATTGCGGGTAAGGAAACCGGCCGCAGCGGCGACGAGCGACGCCACGCCCAGTCCATACAGGCCGCCGGTAATTGAACCCGTATGCTGCTGCAGGTAGCCAAACGCGGCTGGCGCGAAGAAGCCGCCGAGGTTGCCGACCGAGTTGATCAGCGCAATCACGGCAGCCGCCACCCGTGCATCCAGATAGCCCTGCGGGATCGGCCAGAACAGCGACGCGGCGGCCTTGAAGCCGATGGCAGAAAAGCAGATTGCCACGAACGAGAAAACCGGATTGCCAGAGGTTGAAGCAAACAGCCCGCACGCCGCAATCACCAGCGCACCGGCGAGCCACGCCTGCTGGAAACGCCACTTCTCCGAGAGGATCGCAAAGCAGTACATCGCGACCACCGCAATCAGCCAGGGAATGGTGTTGAACATGCCGACTTCGAAGTCCGAGAGTCCGCCCATCTTGCGAATGATCGTCGGCAGCCAGAACGTCGCCGCGTAGATGGTCAGTTGAATCGCAAAGTACAAAAAGCAGAACAGAAAGATTTGCGGATCTTTCAGCAGCTTCATGGCCGGCAAGTGAGCGCCGCCAAGCGCGTCGCGCTCAGCCTGCTCGGCGGCGATCGACGTCTGCAGAATACGCTGCTCTTCCGCCGTCAGCCACGTGGCGTCGCGGATGCGCGATTTCAGCAAGACCCAGCTCACGCCGCACAGCAGGATCGAAAATCCGCCTTCGATCAGAAACATCCACTGCCACCCGCGCAGGCCGAACCCGCTGATGGAAAGCAGGCTGCCGGTAATCGGGCCGGACAGCACCGACGCGAGCGCCGAACCG
>JBEKNG010000899.1:0-2722 GCA_049523075.1 Paraburkholderia sp. | reverse complement strand
GCATCCAGCTCGGGGAGTTGCCGGATTCCGGCCTCGCGGCACGACGTCTCGGCATGCTCGAACTGGTGACCTGCGCCAGTCCCGGATATCTTGATCGCTACGGCATGCCGTCCGATCTCGACGCGCTGGAAAATCACATTGCCGTGCATTGCCTCTCGCCGCACAGCGGGCGCACCGTGGACTTCGATTTCGAGGTCGGCGACACGGCGCTGAATGTGAAAGTCAACGGCTTCCTGAAAGTCAGCGACGAGCAGGCTTATCTGACCTGCGGGCTGGAGGGGCTCGGACTGATCCAGCCGGCACGCATTGCCGCGCAACCGTACCTCGATGCTGGACAGCTGCGCGAAGTGTTGCCGCAGTGGAAGCCTGCGCCGATCCCGGTGTCGGTGGCGTATGTGAAGAGCCGGCGCGTGTCGCCACGCGTGCGGGCTTTCGTCGACTGGCTCGCGGTGCTGTTTGAGCAGGCCGAAAACGTCGATCAGGATCTGTCACGAGTGCGACAGTTGCTGCGCGGCGGGTTACATGCGGCCTGAGGTGGCGACGATCGATTCGACCTGGAGAATGGCCGGCTTCGAGCGCAACTACTTAAACACCATCGACGCCGAAAACGGCGCCTTATCCGGCTCCGCCCGATACTTTTCTTCGATAGCGCTCACGCAGTTCGTGAACTGGGTGCGAAATTCGACGGGGTTGTCGCTCGGCGGCGAGAGGCCATCCGACGTAACGTTCCATCCATCGGCTGTACGGACCGCCTCAAGATCGAAGGATGCAGCCGTGCTGCTGTCCAGTATCACCGCCTCGCGCTTGTCACCGGCCGGCACGCGGAGCATCGCCTCGCAGCCCTGTTGAAGCTGCACAGGCGCATGGGGACCCGAGCTACCGAACGGTGCGACGTTGTCGGGCGCCGTATGGTACATGCGTAACGATTTGAACTGGGACGGCATGGCGGCTACGACGAATTGCACGTCGGACGGCGAAATGTTGTCGCTGCAGCCAGCCAAGGCGCCGATCAGCACCGCCAGCTTAAGGCGAACAAAAATGCGCTCAGGTAGATTGGGATTGCGGCCGTTCATCGGGCCGACGCCCGCCGTTCGGCGGTTGCTGAATCCATGCGCGCGAACCCGGGCGGGTTCCGCGCGTCGACCGGAATCGTCATCCGGTCGTTCGATGTAGTAGCTGCAGATGTCATCTCGCCTCGTCTCTTTCCAGGTCCTTTCTACGCCGAAAGGCGTCAGTAAAGGGAGGTGCTTCGGCTACCACGTATATCGGCAGGCCAAGGCGATTTCTTTAGGTTGAGGGTATTGGAACAGCGGATGCCCATCACTGACTCGGGGGCACGGCGCGTCGCGCCAGGCAGGTGCGCCTGCGGACCGCTGCGTGGATATCTGCCAGGGACACTCAACCTTTACGCAAGAAACAACAAAGGCGGCCCGATCCGGCGGCCGCCTCCAATACGACGCGTTAAAGACGCCTACCCGGCGCCAAGCCGCTTACTGCGACTCTTCCGCCCACACGGCATTGTCCCGCGCCATTAAGGCCGTGGCTGCTGCCGGACCGAAGGTGCCGGCGGAGTAATTGCGCGGCCGCTCGCCCGACTTCTTCCAGCCGTCCAGAATCGGCTCAGCCCAGGCCCAGGCCGCTTCGAGTTCGTCGCGGCGCATGAAGTGCGTGAGACGTCCGCGAACCACGTCGATCAACAGGCGCTCATAGGCTTCTGCACGGCGCTCGGTGAAGGCCTCCTGCAGGTCAAGGTTCAGGTTCACCGGCACCATATGCATGCCGCTGCCCGGCTCCTTGGCCAGCATCTGCAACTGGATCGATTCTTCCGGCTGCAACTGGATCACGAGGCGGTTGCCATAGTGGTGCGGGCCGCTCGGAATGATCGAGAACGGCATCTCGGAGAACTCGATAACGATCTCCGATACCTTCTTCTGCATGCGCTTGCCGGTACGCAGATAAAATGGCACGTTGGCCCAGCGCCAGTTGTTGATCTGCGCACGCAAGGCGACGAAGGTTTCGGCGCGGCTGTTGGCCGGCACGTTGTCTTCTTCGAGGTAGCCCTTGACCGCCTCGCCGTCCACCGCACCTGCGGTGTACTGGCCGCGCACGGTGTCGCGCGCGATATCTTCGGGCGTCATCGGACGCAGCGAGCGCAGCACCTTGAGCTTTTCGTCGCGCACTGCATCCGGGTCGAGCGACACCGGCGGTTCCATGGCGACGATGCACAACAGTTGCAGCAGATGGTTCTGCACCATGTCGCGCAACGCGCCGGTCTTATCGTAGAAGCCCGCGCGGCTGCCCACGCCGACCGTTTCCGCCACCGTGATCTGCACGCTCTTGATATACGGCGCCTGCCACAGCGGCCCAAAAATCGCGTTGCCAAAGCGCAGCACCATCAGGTTCTGCACGGTTTCCTTGCCGAGGTAGTGGTCGATCCGGTAGATCTGCGCTTCGCCGAAATGCCGCCCGACATCGGTGTTGATTTCCTGCGCCGACGCCAGATCGTGGCCCAACGGCTTTTCCAGCACCACGCGCGCATGCTCGTCGATCAGGCCTGCGGCCGCGAGGTTGTCGCAAATATGCGTGAACAGATCGGGTGACGTGGCGAGATAGAACACGCGCCGCGCGCCGGGCCGCGACACTTCCTTCAGACGCTGGTAGTCCACCGCCGAATCGACGTCCATGCGCACGTATTCGAACATCGCGAGGAATTTGTCCCAGG
>JBEKNG010000898.1:0-2730 GCA_049523075.1 Paraburkholderia sp. | reverse complement strand
GGCCAAGCGATGGCAACATCGCGCCGCACGACGGGATTGGCAAGCGGAAAGCACCGGAGTCGCCCTGCAGCGGCTTCTTCCACGACCGAAGCCGCTGGCAGCACCGTGCACCCGCATCGTTCCATCACGAGCCGCTTGGTCAGCGAGATCGAACCGTCGCATTCGAGCGCGATGTTCGGCGTGAAGCCGTGCCGCGCGGCCAGCGTTTCCACCAGCAGACGCAAACCATGGTGGGTGCTAGGCAGGATCAAGGGGACGTCGCCGAGTGCATGCACGCCGACAGCGCCGTCGTGGAGCGGGTAATCCGGGGGCGTGACCAGACAGATATCTTCGGTCAGCAGCACGTCATGTTGCATCGCGCCCGGATGCTCGGGCACGTACATGACTGCGAGATCGATCTCGCCATCGCTGAGCCGGCCCAGGATTTGACTCGCGAGTCCTTCGACGAAACGCACGCGCGTGTCGGTGTAACGCGCCTTGAGCCGGTGACCGAGGTGACCGAACATGATGCGCGCGATGGTAGGCTGGGCCGCGATCGTCAGGCTGGCGGGGCCGCGTTCGTCGCCGTTGCGCATCGCCTTGCTCGCTTCATCGAGCGTGCGCTCGAGCGTTAGTGCGTAGCCGAGCAGCTGTTCACCACGCTCGGTCAGGCCGACGCCACGACCGCTGCGCCTGAAGAGCCGCACACCCAGGCCGGCCTCGAGCAAACCGATGCGCCGGCTGATCGTCGATTGACTCGCGCCCAGTTCCATCGCGGTACGCGAAAAACTGCCTGTTTTCGCGACGTGCGCGAACATTTCGAGGTCGTCCGAGTTCATAGCCTATCGAAGGTGGTCGCAGATGGCGTAATGAAGGCATCGCGCATCGGGCCGTTTGATCGCGTCGTTGTTAGTGTCCTTGCGGCGCAGCTTACAGGTCAACTCAAGTTCCTACCTTTTAAAGCAGCAATTATGACACCGACCTTTCAGGCTTGCTTCCTGAAGTAGGGCGGTCGCCGAAGTCCTTACTGTCGAACAACATCAGGCCATCCGTGTGGCACCGGATCACCCAGCGCGGCATACCGACGCAACTGATCAGATACAGGTAGACCGGCATGGCGCCGTGGCTGATTGGGTTGTCGCTGCGGCGGCCAAAAAAACTCGACCCGCCGCACGAATTGGCGAAACAGTTAGCCATAATTCTTGCCTTCTTTTAAAATGTAAATTTAAGTAGGACAACCACATGATTGATTTACACCGGTGGGACAAGAATCGCATCAATCCCCCCCCCCGCTTGAGCTTTTGCTCAACGCGCAAGCAAGTCCTCGTCGAATTTGACGAGGACTCAGCTAGAGCATCATTGCACGGCGCTCTGTTCAAACTGAACCTGCGTTCGATCGGCGACGGCGCATCCGGATCGACGCCAAAGCCGTAGGCCGATTACACATTCGTATCGTTTTCCTGCAGTGGCTTGCGAGCTACAATTTGTTTGAGTCGCATCCACGCGATTCCGTGTGGCATGTTTTGCTTTCAATGTTTCGAGGTCCGTCGCTCGTGTTTTCTCAAGTTGTTTCCGTCGTTGATGACGATGAGGGCACCCGGTTTGCGACCGCGAGCCTGGTTCGGTCGTTAGGGTGGCCGGCGCGAGTGTTTGCATCGGCGGAAGAATTTCTGAATTCAGGTGCGCTCGGCGAAACGTCATTCCTGATTTCGGATATACAGATGCCGGGTTTGTCTGGAATCGAAATGCACGACCGCCTTCTTCGCCTCGGCTACGCAATTCCGACCATTTTCATTACGGCATTCTCGACTGCCGCCCAGAAGGCCGAAATCCAGGCCAAGGGCGCAGCCACTTTTCTCGAAAAGCCAGTTGATGCCACCACGGTCGAGCGATTGCTCAATCTTGCGCTGGGCACGCCATAGCGCGTCGTCCGTTCGTCGGAACACTGCCGGCGTGCCGGTCTCACCCATCGACATACACCTGCTCTGCGCACCGTGAATTTCGTTGCGAAGGATGCATCGCATCTTCACACGAAATGACGCGACATATACGAAAGTATCGGCGTGTGATTCAAAAGCAGAGGCATTTCAACTGTTCGTAGAATGGTTTCGCGTGCCTCGGACGTGTACCTTGTTCTCATGGCCAACGGTGGGTGTCGCGATTGCGGCATATCTGAAGGAGGAGCAGGCGACCATGACCGTTATGCTTATCTACATGTCCGGCTTCCTCGTTGTCGTGGCGACTGTGCTGAACGTGATGATCATGACGCATCGTTGAAACCAGGACTTATCGTATCCAACTGCTGTCGTCATCCGCATCGGCATGGTTTGAGCGAGTACATTTTCGATGTTGCGGAGGTTGTCATGTTCACCCATTCCAATCAGATCGCCATTCCTTTTCCGTTCGAAACCGAACTGCGGGCATGGACAAGCGCCGTGTACGAGAACGCGGTCGGAAAGGGCTTCGTGCGCGTGCCCTGGCAGCCCGATGACGGGACGGTGCGGCGACTGAAGGCTTACTTTTACTCAGGCCTGTCGCCTGCCGAAGCCGTGTGCGCGTGCTTCTGTCCGAGCCATTGACGTAGCTTAAGGTTTGCTCCGGTTTGGCCGCTACTATCGAGCCACAACGCATGTGTATCGATGTGATCTAAATCCGACCCCATGTGCATCTATTGATCGATCGCCACAAGGTAAATGAAAGCGCCTTCGATATTTCTTTCCCCCGTATCGACGAGCTGCGCCATGAAAACCT
>JBEKNG010000897.1:0-2732 GCA_049523075.1 Paraburkholderia sp. | reverse complement strand
ATCTTCGCTTCGACCCGCCGTGCCCAGGCTTCGGCCTGGGCTTTCTTTCGTGTCGAAGGTGCGATTTTGCTTGGGTCGGCCAAGGCGTCGAATTTCTACTGGCCCTTAGTTGCCGCGCTTCCAGATTGCTGCCATCTCCAGACGTTGATAGTCATCATGTTTTGTCTGGGCTAATTTTCAACTCCGTCACTTCTCCGCCCTAAAGCCAAAATTCGCGACTTTTGGTACAAACAAAAAGGCCCTCGACTTTCGTCTGAGGGCCTTTATTTCTGCGGGTCACGCGAATCTGGTGGGTGGTACAGGGATTGAACCTGTGACCCCTGCCGTGTGAAGGCAGTGCTCTACCGCTGAGCTAACCACCCGAAGAGATTGAAATTATGTCAGAGGATCTGGAACTCGTAAAGTACTTTTTAAGCGGTTTGCTCATCGGCGGCTGAAACGGGATGAAGACGCCAAACACTTGTCCCTTTGACCGCCTTGTCGAGGGCATCAAGCACGGCCTGATGCGCAGCAATCTCCTCTTCGCTGGCGACAATCACCGCCAGCTCGAGCGAGTTGAGCGCCACGCGCGGCGCACCTTCGTCGCCACCCCTTGATGTCTCGCCCAGCATGTCGATAACGAGGCTCTCCTGGCCGCGCGTCATCGCCAGATAAACTTCCGCGAGCAACTCCGAGTCGAGCAACGCGCCGTGCAGAGTTCGGTGTGCATTGCTGATGCCGAAGCGGTCGCACAGCGCATCCAGTGAGTTGCGCTTGCCGGGGAACATCGCCTTGGCTCGCACCAGCGTATCGATCACTTCGCCGCAATGCGAGCTGAACGCCGGCAAGCCCAGCAGTCCGAACTCAACGTCGAGAAAGCCGATGTCGAAAGGCGCGTTATGGATGATCAGATCCGCGCCCTGAACGAAATCGCGCAACTCGTTGGCGATTTCCGCGAACTTCGGTTTGTCGCTCAAAAATTCGGTGGTGAGCCCATGGACGGCGAGCGCGCCTGGATCGCTGTCGCGTTCCGGGTTGATATAGAAGTGCAGGTTGTTGCCGGTAAGCCGGCGATTCACCAGCTCGACGCAGCCGATTTCGATGACGCGGTCGCCGGTGCGCGCATTCAGGCCGGTGGTTTCGGTATCGAGGATGAGTTGACGCATGTCGGATTAGCCCGCTCTAAAAAATTGGCGTGAGGAAAACGTAAAGCATAAGCGTGGAAGCAGACTACTAACGCAGGGAGAGCGCTGGCGCGCTTCAGATTTCCGCCAGCGACGCGACACCGCGATTGGCCAGTGCATCGGCACGCTCGTTCTCCGGGTGCCCTGCGTGACCCTTCACCCAGCGCCACTCGATCTCATGCTGCTGGACGGCCGTATCGAGGCGCTTCCACAGGTCGGCGTTCTTCACCGGCGTCTTCGCTGCGGTCATCCAGTTTTTCTTCTTCCAGCCGTGGATCCATTCGCTGATGCCTTTCTGAACATATTGCGAGTCGGTGTGCACGACAGCCTTGCACGGCCGCTTCAGCGCTTCGAGCGCGGCGATCACCGCCATCAGTTCCATGCGGTTGTTGGTGGTGTTGGCTTCGCCGCCGAACATCTCCTTTTCCTGCGCGCCGTAGCGCAGCAGTGCGCCCCAGCCGCCGGGGCCTGGATTGCCCTTGCAGGCGCCGTCGGTGTAAATATCGATGAGTTCGGACGTCATTTTCTCTGATTGCGTGTGTTCGGGGTGGCGGCGGGGGCGAGGCCGGCTGCGAGCACGGGCTTTTTCACCTTCAATGGGCCGATCAGCCGCATGCCGCGTACGCGCTTGATCGCCTTCACCATATAAGTGGCGCCGAAGATCGGCCACCAGCGGTCGCCGGCGGCTTCCATGAAGCCATAGCGCGCGAGCCACTGGTCGCTCATGAGGGGCGGACGATAGCAGCCGAAGCGTCCGCGTTCAAGGTCGAAGCCGAGCAGTTTAATCCAGTCCTTCAGGCGGGTGAACGCAATCAGGTCGTGCGTGGCCGGCACGAACGGCCGGCCCGTAACCTTGCCGACCGATTGCCGGGCTCCCCACAGCGACAGCGAATTAAAGCCGAGAATGATCAGTTGGCCTTCCGGCATCAGCACGCGTTCGGCTTCGCGCAACAGGCGGTGGGGGTCGCGGGTGAATTCGAGCGTATGCGGCATGACGATCAGGTCGACGCTCTGCGCCTCGAACGGTAGGTCCAGCAGGTCACACCAGACCGCACTGCGGCCTGGCGGTGCATGTTGTTCGGGCGCGGTGGTGCCCGCCGTGCGCGGAAAATGATACGGCTCGCTGGCTCCGCTGGCGGCGTCCAGCACCAGGCCGCGGCACGACATGCGGTTCTCCCGCAGCGCGTCGAGCTGCGGCAGACCGAGCTGCAGCGCGTGGTAGCCGAACACGTCGGACACCACGCGGTCGAGCTGCGCCTGTTCCCATTCCAGCACGTAACGTCCGGGTGGCGAATGGGTCCAGGCGGGCCAGTCTATAATCGTTCTGTCAGACATATTGAAGATTGCATTCGCCTATGAATTCGCTCGAGTACGTACCCGTCCCGGCATTTGAAGACAATTACATCTGGCTCGTCTCGGACGGTCACCATGCGGTGGTCGTTGATCCGGGCGAGGCCGCTCCGGTTCGCGCCTATCTGGCGAAACGGGGCTGGCGGTTGAGCGCTATTTTACTCACCCACCATCACCAAGACCACGTCGGCGGGGTGGCCGATCTGCTGAATGGCCAGG
>JBEKNG010000896.1:0-2735 GCA_049523075.1 Paraburkholderia sp. | reverse complement strand
GAGAACGTCAAAGCGTTATTCGACTGAATTCGCCGCTTGTATTCGCTGCTTGTATCGCCTGACCGCTTAGCCCACCGAAGCACACCGCAACAAAAGCGCGCGGCATCGAAACAACAACGTCGTCGCATACGCGACACCGCGTCCTCCAACACGCGCGCCAGAAAGGTCCAGCAGGCCTCGCCACGCCCAACGCGAGGCCCGCTACAATCGCCGTCAGCCGCGCACAGCCGCGGTCGCATCAATCAACAAAAAGGGACATCGTGCATTTACCGACAACACTCGCGCCGTGGTCGTCCCACGACACGCAACTAATTCTTTCGTGCGTGCTCGGGCTCGTGCTGATCATCGTGTTCATCAGCGCGCTGAAACTCGCACCGTTCCTGTCGATCCTGGTTGGCACGTTTGCCGCAGGATTCACTGCGGGCTTGCCACTCGAAGCGGTGGCCAGCGCATTCAGCAAGGGCGCGGGTGCGCTGCTAGGCGACGTGGGGATCATCATCGCGCTGGGGGCGATGCTCGGTGCGCTGATGGCGGAGTCCGGCGCCGCGGACCGGCTCGTGTCGACGATCCTCAAACATTCCACACCGCGCCTGCTGCCCTGGATGATGGCGCTGGTCGCGATCGTCATCGGTTTGCCGCTGTTCTTCGAGGTCGGGCTGGTGATGATGGTGCCGATCATCTTCGTCATGGCGCGCCGCTCCAAACAACCGATCCTGCTTATCGCGATTCCCGCGCTAGCCGGCATGACGACGCTACACGCCCTGTTGCCGCCGCACCCGGGTCCGCTGATCGCCGTCAGCGCACTGCACGCTGATCTCGGCCTGACGCTCCTGCTCGGGCTGATCATCGCGATTCCGGCGGTGATTTTAGCTGGCCCGGTCTACGGCATCTGGCTGTCGAAGCGCATGCACGTGGTCGAGCCCGAGGAAATGGGGAAGCTCTTCACCGCCCAGCAGGACGCTGCCGAACCGCCCAGCTTTGCCATCTCGCTGATCACGATCCTGTTGCCCGTGATTCTGATGTTGGGCCGTACCGTCGCCAAACTGCTGCTCCAGCCGGAAACCTTTCTCTTTAACGCGCTCAACTTCCTCGGTGAACCCCTAGTCGCCTTGGGGCTCACGGTCCTGTTTGCGATTGTCGTGCTCGGCTGGTCGCGTGGCATGCCGCGCGATCGTGTCGGCGGCATCCTGCGCAAGAGTCTGCCGCCCATCGCCGCCCTGCTGCTGACCATCGGCGCAGGCGGAGGGCTCAAGCAGGCGCTGGTGGTTGCCGGCATCAGCACGACGGTCGGCAAGATCGCGGTGGGCGCTCATATGCCGCTGATCCTGCTTGCGTGGCTGATCGCCGTCGCGTTGCGCCAGGCCACCGGTTCGGCCACCGTCGCGACGACGACGACGGCCGGCATCGTTGCCCCGGTCGTCATCGGACTGAGCCCCACGCACAATTCGCTGATGGCGCTGGCAATCGGTGCGGGCTCGGTGTTTTTTTGCCACGTGAACGACGCGGGTTTCTGGATGGTGCGCGAGTACTTCGGCCTGAAACTGAAGCAGACGGTGTTCGTCTGGTCGATCCTGCAGACCATCGTGTCGGTAGTTGGTCTCGCGCTCACGCTCGTGATGTGGAGCGTCCTGACCTGAGGCGGCTGCCTCGCTGAAGCCATGCCGGTCACCCGCTGATCTCAGACTGGCAGCGATTGATGCCCGATTGGCCTTTCGCCCACCGGGCGTCGGCCTACACTGCTTCGGATCGGAAGGCGCGACGAAACGCGCCCTTTTCTTTCTCCTGGCGCGAAGGGGTGTCTAATGCTTGAACTGAGGCCATCCTGCGAACGATGCGGCAAGCCATTGCCACCGAATGCACCTGACGCAATGATCTGCAGCTACGAATGCACCTTCTGCGAGGCCTGCGCGTTGAGCGCACTTTGCAATGTGTGCCCGAATTGCGGCGGCAACTTCCAGCACCGGCCGATCCGTCCACGCGCGATGCTGGCGAAACATCCCGCCGGGGTGCAGCGGCATGCGCCGCACGTCGACGAACCTGCCCATGCGGCCTATCTCGACCGGTATCGCGCGACGCCGCCCGGCGAGCGCTAGCCGTTGCGCTCTCGACACCCCGCTGCGGGTCTTACTCTTCCGAGCGGACCTCGCCGGCGCCGTCGAGGCCGCTGACCTCACGCGATGCCGCCCGCAACAAGCTGATGTGCTTGCGGTAATTGCGGCAACCACTACAGGTCGGCAGATGCAGACCGACGGAAATCCATTCGCCGGCCGTCAACGGCCGGTCAAGCGCGTCCGATAGTAGACGTGTGATGTTTTTACACTTCCCCATTCGCATCCTCTCTCGACAAGCCTTTTTCGGTGAGGCACGTGCGCAGCCTGAGCCGCGCGCGATAGATCAGGACACTGCAGTGATTGGCGGTCATCTGCAACTCGGCGCAGATCTCGTCGGTCTCGAGGTCGAGGAACTCGCGCATCATGAAGACCCGGCCGATATGTTCCGGCAGGTGGTCAAGACACATCTCGAAGAGCTGCCAGAACTGCTGTTGGCGTAGCGCGGTCTCCGGTGTCGGCCAAGGGCGCGGTTTCGCTTCGTTGGACCAGTGACCATTGTCCTTAAAGAGTTCGCGGTCGAGCAGCGCTTCGCCCTCGAGTTCGGAGTCCAGTTCCGACAGGTTCACGGTACGTTTGCGGGCGCGCAAGGTATCGACGAGCTTGTGACTCAGGATGCCGAACACC
>JBEKNG010000895.1:0-2736 GCA_049523075.1 Paraburkholderia sp. | reverse complement strand
CACGCCACTGCCGGTCGACGAACTGCAAACCGGCGCACATGTCGCTCCGCCGCCGCTCGTCAAAGGTTATCTGCGGCTCGGCGCGAAAATTTGCGGCGCACCGGCCTGGGATCCCGACTTCAATACGGCCGACTTTCTGACGCTGCTGCGCCTGTCCGAAATCAACGCGCGATACGCACGCCACTTCCTTGGCGATGCATTGCCGGGTTAAGTCAAACACTGCGGGTAGGTACAAATAGAACAGCCCGGCAGAGCAGGTGCTCGCCGGGCTGTTTGCTTTGATTCATTTGCCGGTTCAGACGCCCAATGCAAATACCACGGCATCGGACCGCATCGCGTCTTGCGTATCGTCAGTCGTCCGTATAAACGACCCGATACGGGATACCAACCTTCTCCCACTCAGCCGCTTCCTGAATCAGGCTGTAGTCGGTCAGCGGGTTGTTGGCCACCCACTCTTTCGGCAAGCGCACTTCGTAGCCGTTGTTCGCGCGGGCCACAGCAATACCCGGCAGGCCGACATCCGCACGGCGCCGGCACAGCAGCGCGGCGAGGCGCAAGCAGAACAGCAGCGGCCACTCCACGTCACGCGTTTGCGACAGTTTGCCGAGCTTGCCCGCATGGCCCAGTACGAGCGCGGCAAGGCGCGCCTGGTCGGTGCGCGAAAAGCCCGGCATGTCGGCGTTGCTCGCGATATAGGCCGAGTGCTTGTGATACGCGCTATGCGAGATCGACAATCCGATCTCATGCAGCGAGGCCGCCCAACTCAGGAACATACGGTTCTCGACGCGCCGCTCCGTATCCGGTTCGCCGAACTGATGGTAAAAGCTCACCGCCAGTTCACCGATGCGCCCCGCTTGCGCGCGATCCACACCATAGCGGCGCATGAAGCCTTCCACCGTGACCGTACGCATGTCTTCGTGCTGCGAACGGCCGAGCAGGTCATACAGCACGCCCAGACGCAAGGCGCCGTCGGTGGTATCGACGTAATCGACACCCAGTTGGTCGAATACCGCCAGCATGATCGACAGCCCGCCCGCCAGCACCGGAATCCGGTCGCCCTTCAGCGCCACCAGTTTCAGGCGATTGACGTTCTCCGCCTTGATCAAGGCCCGCTTCAGACGTTCAAGGCCGCCGCGCGAAATGCCGTGGGTGATGCCCGGATCGTTGAAGCCGTTCGCCTCGACCAGTTCCGCGAGTGCACGGGCGGTGCCCGACGAGCCGATCGCCTGCTCCCAGCCGGTCTTCTTGTACTCGTTGGAAATGATCTGGATTTCGCGGCCGGCCGCCAGTTCGGCCTGGCGCATCGTGTACTCGTCGACGTTACCGGCCGGAAAGAAGGCCCGACTATGGCTCACGCAGCCGATATACAGGCTTTCCATCTTGATCGGCGTGTAGTGCGAGCCGATGATGAACTCGGTCGAACCGCCGCCGATATCGACCACAAGGCGCTTACCCGGACTGGCGGGCACCGAATGTGCTGCGCCTGCATAAATGAGACGAGCCTCTTCGCGCCCGGCAATCACTTCGATTGGGAAGCCCAGTGCAGCCTGCGCCTCGCCGAGGAACTCGCCGGCGTTCTTGGCAATGCGCAGCGTGTTGGTGGCGACTGCCCGAACGTGATCGGGATGGAAATCGCGCAGCCGTTCACCGAAGCGCTTGAGCGCGTCCCAGCCGCGCACCTGCGAGGCACGGTCGAGCATCTTGTCGCTCGACAGGCCCGCGGCGAGCCGCACGGCCTCGCGTAGCGCATCGACCTGGTAGATCTGGCTGCCGGCGTCGGTTTCTTCGACCCGGCCCACGATCAGGCGAAAGCTGTTCGAGCCAAGGTCGACGGCAGCGAGAAGATGTGGAGTGTTGACCATCGATTGAGCGGACTCCATACGCGCAAGCGCAGCCAGCTTGTTACCGGCCCCGCCATTCAAAGCCACCATTTTAAGCGTACCGGGCCTCACGATGTGTAACCTTCCGGGTGATTGCCTGCGTTATGGTCCCATATTCATTGCGTCATATTTACGACACAGGGTCAATACAGCGTAAAGTTTATAATCAATCGATCGTCATAAGAGCGTCATCATACTGTGAGAATTTCCGAGCGTCTTTCGCCTTCCCTACCCGACCTTCCATTCTCGCTTCCGATGTCCACCCGCTACCCTCTGTTGAACCGCGAACTGGGCATCCTGGGTTTTAACGAGCGCGTGCTGGCGCAAGCCGCCGATCCCGCCGTGCCCTTGCTCGAACGCCTGCGTTTCATCTGCATCACCAGCAGCAATCTCGACGAATTCTTCGAAGTCCGGATGGCCGGGCTGCAGGAGCAGATGCGCGATAACCCTGGGGCGCTGTCGCCGGACGGCATGTCGCTGCAGCACGTCTACGACCTCGTGGTCGAGCGTGCGCAGAAACTCGTGCACCGCCAGTACCGCATGCTGCACGACACAGTACTCTCTGCGCTCGAACAGGAAGGTATTTATTTTCACGGCACCGAAGCATGGAATGAAGCGCAGACCGAATGGGCGCGGAATTACTTTTTCGACGAACTGCTGCCGGTTCTGACGCCGATCGGCCTCGATCCCGCGCATCCGTTCCCGCGCGTGCTCAACAAAAGCCTGAACTTTGTCGTCGAACTGGAAGGCAAAGATGCGTTCGGCCGCCAGGCGCTGATGGGCATCGTGCAGGCGCCGCGCGCGCTGCCGCGGCTCGTACGCATGCCGCAGGAGCTGTCGGGCTACCCGCACGGCT
>JBEKNG010000894.1:0-2737 GCA_049523075.1 Paraburkholderia sp. | reverse complement strand
AGTTGTCGCAGACCACTCTGCGCGCGGTGCTCGGCAAGCACGAACTGGACGACCTACTCGCCGACCGCGAGCAGCTCAATGCCGATATCCAGAAGGTGCTCGACGCGCAAACCGATGCCTGGGGCATCAAGGTGGCCATCGTCGAAATCAAGCATGTGGATATCAATGAAACGATGATCCGCGCAATCGCCCGCCAGGCGGAAGCCGAACGCGAGCGGCGCGCCAAGGTGATTCATGCGGAAGGCGAATTGCAGGCGTCGCAGCATCTGCTGGAGGCGGCGCAGACGCTGGCGCAACAGCCGCAGGCAATGCAGTTGCGGTATCTGCAGACGCTCACGACGATTGCTGCGGACAAGAACTCGACCATCGTGTTTCCGTTGCCGATCGATTTGCTCAGCGCGGTGCTGGACAGATTCGGCAAGTCGTCGGCGTCGTAGGTCCACCACGCACTGGGGCGCACGGCACGAGCGCTCACGGCGTCGAGGAGGCGGCACTGCGGCACTGCAAGGCGGGAGCAACCCGCCTGCTTCACCGGGCGCAGTGATGCGTTGCGTTTTGCGCCTTTCTGAGATGGGACGCAGTCCCTAATATCTGGGGATTGTACTGATTGCTCCACAGGAGTCTGTTATGAAATCCATTTCTCGTATCACCTTGGGGACGCTGCTAGCCGCGTGCTGCGCGACAACGGCGTTTGCCCAGGTCTCTCAAGGGTCGTGCCATCCGTACGCGCCCAAGACCCGCGCCGAAGTGAAGGCGGAGCTCACCCAATGGCGTGCAGCCGGCTACGAGCCGCTCGACTGGATCAACTATCCGGAAAACGCACAACGCGCGGGCCGCATCGTCTCGCAACAGCGAGCCGCGAGCGGCAATACCGGCGTCTGCGCACAGTAAGCGCCTGATGCGTCCAGCGTGCCTTGCGTGCTGGACAC
This sequence comes from Paraburkholderia sp., assembly GCA_049523075.1. Lineage (GTDB taxonomy): Bacteria > Pseudomonadota > Gammaproteobacteria > Burkholderiales > Burkholderiaceae > Paraburkholderia. The sequence goes on along the minus strand of JBEKNG010000894.1, from coordinate 1,808 downwards.
ACCTCTTGCGTCGCCCCGCGGCGCGAAAGCTCGTAGCGCCGGCAGAGATGGCGCCACCGGCAACTGGCTTGCCACATCGCCCTGCGCACTGGCAAGGTATCATCTCGCCCCTTCGATACCGCAAGCCGACACCATGCCAATCTGGGTAGGCGCCGATGCGGCCCTCAGCCATGCCCATCAGTCAAGCCAGACTGTTGCATTGGCTCCACGGCAACCGTCCCGGCGCGGTACTTCGCCGACAATCGTGACTACAATCCGCCCGTGGCGCTTTGCCAGCGCCTGCCTCAGTGAAAAGCGGCAGCGCCTTTCAACCACCACAACAAACAACTTCATCACGACCCGAGACGCGCCTCATGGACTCCGTAAAACGATACTTTGGCTTCGACGAAGCTGGCACCACCCTGCGTACTGAACTGCTCGCAGGCCTAACCACCTTCCTGACGATGGCCTACATCATCTTCGTCAATCCGGCGATTCTCGGCGATGCGGGCATCCCCAAAGACGCCGTGTTCGTGGCGACTTGCCTCGTCGCTGCGCTGGGCTCGCTGATCATGGGCCTGTACGCGAACTATCCGATTGCGTGCGCACCGGGTATGGGCCTGAACGCGTACTTCGCCTACACGGTCGTCAAGGGCATGGGTTTCACATGGCAGGCCGCGCTCGGCGCCGTGTTTATCTCCGGATGTCTGTTCATGATCGTCACGCTGTTCCGGATACGCGAGGTGATCGTCAACGGCATTCCGCATTCCATCCGGATCGCCATTACGGCCGGCATCGGTCTCTTCCTGGCGATCATTTCGCTGAAGACCGCAGGCGTGGTGGTCGGCAATCCGGCGACGCTCGTGACGCTCGGTAATCTGCACGACCCGCACGTGATTCTCGCGGTGATCGGTTTCTTCGCTATCGTCACGCTCGACTTTCTGCGGGTGCGCGGCGCAATCCTGCTCGGCATCGTCGGCGTGACCGTGCTGAGCTTTTTCTTCGGCGGCAACCAGTTTCACGGCATCGTCTCCGCGCCGCCGTCGATCGCACCGACGCTGTTTCACCTCGACATTCGCGCCGCCCTCTCGGCCGGCGTGCTCAACGTCATCATGGTGTTCTTCCTCGTCGAACTGTTCGATGCGACGGGCACCCTGATGGGCGTCGCCAACCGCGCCGGGTTGCTGGTCGAAGGCAAGATGCACCGTCTGAACAAGGCGCTGCTGGCCGACAGTACCGCCATCCTCGCGGGTTCCCTGCTAGGCACTTCGTCGACCACCGCGTACATCGAAAGCGCATCCGGCGTCCAGGCCGGCGGCCGCACCGGCGTCACCGCCATCACCGTGGCCGTCCTGTTTCTTGCTGCGCTGTTCTTCGCCCCCCTTGCGGGCGTGGTGCCCGGCTACGCGACCGCGCCGGCCCTGCTCTATGTCTCATGCCTGATGCTGCGCGAAATGGTCGATCTGCCGTGGGACGATGCTACCGAAGTCGTCCCTGCCGCCCTTACCGCACTGCTCATGCCGTTCACCTATTCGATCGCCAACGGCGTGGCGTTCGGCTTCATTTCTTATGCGGGGCTCAAGCTGCTGACCGGCCGCGCGCGCCAGGTCAAGCTGGTGGTGTGGATCATCGCGGCGATTTTCCTGTTCCGCTATTTCTATCTGGGCGCCGAGTAAGCGTTGCTCCGGCTGCTGCCGGATCGGCGGGCCGCTATCGCCGGCGGCCATTTTCTTTCATTGGGAGATTTTTCTGCTGGTGGCACTCGCGTGTCTGGCCACTGAAGTGCGCGGCCCGAAAGGCACCGATAGCCGTACCTTCTGCACCAATGT
>JBEKNG010000893.1:0-2742 GCA_049523075.1 Paraburkholderia sp. | reverse complement strand
CTACGTGCGCGAGGCCGGCTACAGTGCGCCCCCCTGCGTAACGCGCGCCCGGTCCGCAATGTCCTTCGGATTCGCCATGACAACGCAAACCATCCGCTTCTATCACCGTGGGGCCGTCCGCGAGGTTCAGGGCGTGCCGGCAACGCGCACCGTGCTGCAGCACCTGCGCGAAGACCTGCAATGCACGGGCACCAAGGAAGGTTGCGCGGAAGGCGACTGCGGCGCGTGCACGGTCGTGGTCGGCGAACTCGATGGCGACGGCGGCCTGACGCTCAAAGCCGTCAACGCCTGCATCCAGTTTCTGCCCACGCTCGACGGCCGGGCGCTCTTCAGCGTCGAAGACCTGCGCGCCGCCGACGGCGCGTTGCATCCCGTGCAGCAGGCGATGGTCGACTGTCACGGCTCGCAATGCGGCTTCTGCACGCCCGGCTTTGTCATGTCGATGTGGGCGCTGTACGAGAACCAGCCCGCTGCGGCCGGACTCCCCACACGCGACGAAATCAATACCGCCTTGTCGGGAAATCTGTGCCGCTGTACCGGCTACCGGCCGATCGTCGACGCGGCGCAAAAGATGTTCGACTACAGCCAGTATCCGCGCGTCCCGTTCGATCGCGCCGCCGTCGCCGAGGCAATAAAGCCGCTGCAACACGAAGACACCTTCGAATACCTCGCACCCGACGTGCGCGGCGGCGCTTTCGGCACGCCCGCGTTCTATGCGCCGGTCACGCTGAATGCCTTCGCGGCCTTGCGCGCGCAGCATCCGCAGGCACGCCTTCTCGCCGGCAGCACGGATGTCGGCCTGTGGGTCACCAAGCAATTTCGCGACCTCGGCGACATCCTGTACCTCGGCAATGTGGCCGAACTCAAGACCATCGGGCGCGACGCGCAAACCCTGACGATCGGGGCGGCGGTCACGCTGGAAGACGCCTACGCCGCGCTCGCCGCCGATTACCCCGAGCTCGCCGAACTCTGGACCCGCTTCGCGTCGCTGCCGATCCGCAATGCGGGCACGCTCGGCGGCAACGTCGCGAACGGCTCGCCCATCGGCGATTCGATGCCGGCGCTGCTCGCGCTCGGCGCCGAAGTCGTGCTGCGGCACGGCGTCAAAACGCGCACGCTGCCTCTTGACGCGTTTTACCTTGGCTATCAGAAGACCGCGCTCGCCGCCGGTGAATTCGTCGCGGCAATCCGTGTGCCGCGTCCGGCGCCCGATCTGCGCTTTCGTACCTACAAGGTCTCGAAGCGGTACGATCAGGACATCTCATCAGTCTGCGCCGCCTTTGCGCTGCGGATCGCGGATGGCGCGATCGTCGAAGCGCGTATCGCCTTCGGCGGCATGGCGGCGACGCCGAAGCGCGCTGCCCACGTCGAAGCCGCTCTCACCGGCGCGGTCTGGGATGATGCGACGACCCAGCGCGCGATGGACGCGCTCGCCGCCGACTATCAGCCGCTCAGCGACATGCGGGCGTCGAGTGCGTATCGATTGAAGGTGGCGCGCAATCTGCTGCGGCGCTTCCAGATGGAAACCCGCGATGACGCACCGCTAGCCCTCTTCGACGTGAATGCCTTCGCATTCGCGGCCGGCGTGGCGGACGCGGCGGCCGCGCAGGAGTCGTCGTGATGAACAAGCAAACGGATGCCTTCATCAAACATGCCGCGAAGCGCGAGGAAACCTCCGCGATCGGCACGTCCTTGCCGCATGAGTCCGCCGCGCTTCATGTGAGTGGCGAAGCCACCTATACCGACGACCTGCCCGAACTGCACGGCACTCTGCACGCCGCGCTCGGGCTGGCGCGCCATGCGCATGCACGCATCGTGTCGCTCGACCTCGCCGCGGTGCGCCGCGCCCCGGGGGTGATCGCGGTGCTGTCCGCCGCAGACATCCCCGGTGAAAACAACTGCGGCCCGGTGCTGCACGACGATCCCATTCTGGCCGACAGCGAGGTGCTGTATCTCGGTCAGCCGGTGTTCGCTGTAATCGCCGAGAGCCATGAACTGGCGCGACGCGCCGCGGCGCTCGCGAAAAGCGACGACGTGGTCCGCTACGAACCGCTGGAGGTGGTGCTGACGCCGGCCGAAGCCAAAGCCAGGAAACAGTTCGTGCTGCCGCCGCTACATCTGAAACGCGGCGAGCCTGCTGCGAAAATCGCCGCCGCACCACACCAGATTGCGGGGACGTTCGAAGTTGGCGGTCAGGAACAGTTCTATCTCGAAGGACAGGTCGCCTACGCGATCCCCAAAGAGATGGACGGCATGCTCGTCTACAGTTCGACACAGCATCCGAGTGAAATGCAGCAGGTGGTCGCGCATATGCTCGGCTGGCCGACGCATAGCGTGGTCTGCGAATGCCGTCGCATGGGCGGCGGCTTCGGCGGCAAGGAATCGCAATCGGCGTTGTTCGCGTGTATCGCGGCGCTCGCAGCACAACGGCTGCAGCGCCCGGTCAAAGTGCGAGCCGACCGCGACGACGATTTTTTGATCACCGGCAAACGTCACGACGCCGTCTACGAATACGAAGCGGGCTTCGACGACACTGGCCGCATTCTCGGCACGCGAGTCGAGATCGCGCTGCGCGCCGGCTATTCCGCTGACCTCTCCGGCGCCGTGGCCACGCGTGCCCTGTGCCACTTCGACAACGCGTACTACTTGTCCGACGTCGAGATCGTTGCGTTGTGCTGCAAGACCAATACGCAGTCGAACACGGCGTTTCGCGGCTTCGGCGGCCCGCAGGGCGCGCTGGTG
>JBEKNG010000892.1:0-2743 GCA_049523075.1 Paraburkholderia sp. | reverse complement strand
TCGGCGGCGCCCAATCCGGCGTGTCGTACTCGGCGAGCGTCTTGTAGCCGCTGCCCGCCAGGCCGGCGTGAATGCCCTTTTTGATCAGCCCCGCGGCTGCATCAGTGGGTGAACCGTTGACCTCGAGCACACCGCCCTTGCTGGTCGGCACGTTGGTTTCCTTCAGGTGCTGGACGAGCGACTGCGCGATAGACTTGCCGATGCCTTCGTTATCGAACGACACGTAGTAGTTGGCCGCCGTCGAGGGCACCGGCCGGTCATAGGCAATCACCTTGATACCCTGGGCCTGCGCCATATGAACCAACGACGCCGCGGCCGTCGAGTCCACCGGGTCGAGCACGATCACCTTGGCGCCCTGCGCGATCACCGAGTTGAACTGTTGTTGCTGCGTCGAGACGTCGGCATTGGCGTTCTGGTACAGCACCTTGCAGTCGGGGCAGAGCTTGCCCATTTCGGCCTTGAAGCCGGGGAAGTCGTGCTGTTCGTAGCGCGTCGAAGCCTGGTCGGGCATCAGAAAGGCGACCGTGCCACTGGGGGCAGCGAGTGCCGCCGTGCTGCTCAACAGGCCAAGGCTCAGGCTCAGCGCGCTGGCGCCGATGAGTTGGTTCGAAAGTCTGGTCATCAGGTGTCTCCGTTTATTAGAAAAATTCCGGCGTATGGGTGCCGTGCTCGGGCTTCGGGTGAGGCTTCGGGTGAGGCTTCGGTAAAACACTTGCTAGCCGAGCGCTTCCGAGGCGTGTGCAGCGTCAGGCGATTCGGTTGCGCTGGCGGCATTGAGCTGCTGCCAGGCGCGCCATCGCGATGGCGACATCTCCTTCAGCAACAGGAACTGACGGTTAAAATTCGAGAGGTTATTGAAGCCGACCTGATAGCAAATATCGGTGACGCTCAGTTCTCCCGACATCAGCAATTGGCACGCCAGATTAATACGCAGCCGGTTGACGTACTGGACAAAGGGCACGCCGGTGTGGCGGCGAAAATATCGCGAGAAGGCGCTCACGCTTTGTCCCGAGAGTTCGGCCAACTCCGTTTCGCGTAACTCTTGTGACAGGTTCTTGCCAATATACGAAAGTACGTGATTGATGCGCGTCCCGGCATAGCACGCAGGGTCCGCGCGATAAGCGGCACTCGCCAGCTTCACCGGCGCCGCGCTTTGCAATAGCAGGTCGAGCAAAGCAATAAACAGCGTGATGCGCCGTATGCCTTGCGCGCCCAGCATCTCGCGCATGATCGGTTCGGCGGCCGCACCCGTTTTTGCTGCGAACAGTACCCCCCAACGCGATGCATCGAGTAAGCCTTCCACGCGCTTGAGTTCGGGGAAAGCCTGGATGGCGCGTGCGAGGAATTCAGCATCGAACTGCAGCACCAGACCGCGTTCATCCACACGGCTGCCCGGCGGCACACTGCTCACCCAGTTATGCGGCAGATTGGATCCCACCATCACGAGATTGCCGGGTGCGAAGTTGCCGATGTAGTCGCCTACGAAGTATTTACCGGTGGTCCTTGTAATCAGATGAATTTCGTATTCCGGATGGAAGTGCCAGCGCACCGTGCGGTAGGGGTACCCATGCGACCAGACCTTGAATGACTCGTCGCGCGGCACGACGACCAGTTCCAGGTCCGGTTGGACAATGTTGGCGCTGCGGGCCTCCTGACGCGCCGTGGCACCCCGGGTGATGTGCATCTGTCTTCCTCCTGAGCCGACTTCTTTTTCGGCAGTTCGCTTAAAACGTCTCGCGCACCGCCATGACTGAAAATTAGCCCTATTGCAGGTATCTCACCACTGAAAATACGACCGCAAACCGATACTTTCTTGCATTCGGGTTAGTCCGTAAGGGATCAAGAGTCAACTTTTGTGCAATGCAGCAGCTGGTTTCCCGGGTAGTTTGCGTGCAGAACCAATCCGCCTCTGACGCTGATAGAAGAGGGTTTTGGAAGTCAGGGGAGCAGGGTACGCGATAACGATCTGTATTACTTATTATTGCCCTGTGAATGAAAAATTACTGCAATAGACCGGGCGATTTCTGTTCGTTGCACTCACAACAGGTTGACCTTGCCGGTGGCGAGATCGTAGATCCCGCCAACCACTATACTTGGCTGAGGGCGCGTGCAGTGTCCCGTGGTAACGCACCCGATGCTCACCACAACAGGAGAGATCATGGTCAAGCTAGCGCTGTTCGTTCGTCTGGAAGCCAAGCCCGGCAAGGAGCAGGAGGTCGAGCGTTTTCTGTTGGATGGTTTGCCGCTCGTTGAGGACGAACCGGCGACGACCGCATGGTTCGGTCTGCGTCTTGGACCGTCCACCTTCGGCATCTTCGACGCCTTTCCGGATGAAGCCGGACGTGACGCGCATCTTTCCGGCAAGGTTGCCGCGGCGCTGATGGCCAAGGCGGGAGAGTTGTTTGCGGTGCCGCCGACGATCGAAAAACTCGACGTTCTCGCGGCCAAATTGCCCGGATAGGGCTCGCACGTATCAAGCAGTGCGTGCAGGCGGCGCGAGCTTGCACTCGCCCAGTGGCAGGCCTGCCCGAGCCACATTCCCGGGCAGGCGCCGTTTCAATCTTCGCTGGACCCGCTCATGATCGGGTTCGCATAGTGCGCGCGCTTTTCTTCATACATCAGCAGATCCGCGCGCTGCACCACGGCTTCGAGCCGTTCGCCGTACTGACAGGTTGCCGCTCCCATCGAGAAGTTCAGCAGCGAACCCGGATAGAACTGATTGTTCAGCTCGACCAGTTGACGG
>JBEKNG010000891.1:0-2744 GCA_049523075.1 Paraburkholderia sp. | reverse complement strand
ACCAGTACCTTGTGCTAACCGCGAACTCTACCGGCGCGGCGAACACGATCAACATCTCGGCCACCTCGGCATCGAGCAGCGCGCTGCAGGGCCTCGCGTTCACGACGACGACGGGAGGCGACGACACGACGGACAGCACACCAGCATGGACTCAGACGTCGCCCGCGGCCGACGCCGAGTTCACCGTGAACGGCACCAGCGCGACCAGCGCGAGCAACGCGGTAACTGGCGTCATCAACGGCGTGACGCTAAACCTGACCTCCGCGGCAGTGGATAAGAGCGGGGACGGCGCCAACGCGCAGACACTCACCGTCGCCGCGGACACGTCGAGCGAAATCACCGACGTCAGCAACTTTGTGACTGCGTACAACTCGCTCGTCAGCACGGTCGGCACCTTGACATCTTTCGATCCGACCTCGAGCTCGGGTTCGAGCGCCGGCCCGCTGCTCGGCAACTCGCTCGTCAACAGCCTGCGGTATTCGCTCGGCAACATCGTGGCCAGTGCCGTGTCGAGTTCGGGCCAAACCGACACACTCGCGTCGCTCGGCGTCACACTAAACGATGACGGTACGCTGTCGCTCGACACGACGACGCTGTCCTCCGCCGTCGTCAGCGACCCCGAGGCGGTTCAGACCGTGTTCAACCTGAGCAATGGTATCGGGGCGCAGCTTAACAACGCGATCACTCCGTACACAGAACCAGACGGGTCGATTGACACCAACATCACTTCGCTGACCGCAAATCTCACCAGCCTGACCGCGCAGACCACTGCGTTGACCGCCTACTCCGGCCAGTTGACGTCGCAGTACAACGCCCAGTTTACGGCGCTGGACTCGTACATGGCGACCACGAACAGCGACGAGCAATATCTGACCGCGTTGTTCGGCGGTTCGGATAGCGCCGGCTCGCTCGCGACCGGTTCGTCAAGCTAACGCGGGAGAAAAGCATGGCCGAAACGTTCACGCACGCGGACCAGACGCAGCTGGTGACGCAGGTCTACGAACTGACACTCGAAATCGAAACGGCGGCGCAGCTATCCGACTGGCAACGCGCGGCGCGACTCGCGCGCGAACGCTCGCCGATGCTGCACGCGATCTCGGCTACGCAGGCCCCCCAATCGCTCGCGCTGATCCGCCGCATTCAGACATTGGATGCGGTAAGGCTCGCCAAGGCACGGGTCACCCAGGAGGAGCTGGCGGCGGAATACCGGACAGCGATAGCGGCTGTGGGCGCTGCACGGCAGTACCAGCAAGTCGGTCGGCTTTTCTGAAGGTGCGCCGCGGGCGACGTCCCGCGCCCCTTGGGCCGTACACCAAAAAGCAGGCCAATCAGCCCTCTACTCGGTGAATCGCCACGGGCATGCACCGCTAGACTGTGCAAAGGTAAACGCGTGCACCTTTGCGCCACGTCTACGTGGTACGCAAGCCCAAGGAAACCCATGACGATCGACACCGAGCTTCAACAGGCCATCAGCCACCACCAGGCGAACCGGCTCGAGATAGCTGAACAGCTCTACCGCTCCATCCTGATGTCGGAGCCCGACCACCCCGACGCGAACCATAATTTCGGCGTCCTCACGCTGCAGAAAGGCGACCTCGCAGAGGGCATAGCCTATTTGCAGGCGGCCGTATCCGCAGCGCCGCAACGCCGCAATTTCTGGGCCAGCTACGTCAACGTACTGGCGGAGAGCGGCAAGCACGATGAAGCACAGCGCGCGAGCGAAGTGGCACGACAATACGGTTTTGTCGTGCGTGCGCCCGGTGCGGCCCACGCAAGCGCCTTGCCATTCGGGACAGCGCTGGACGAGGCAAATGTGGGCGAGACTGTCGCCTCGATCGAAGCACTCACCGCGCAAGGCAAGCACGACGAAGCGGAAACGCTCGCCCTGCAACTCGTCATGACGCACCCCAATCATGGTTCGGGATGGAAAACGCTCGCGTACGCGCAACTGCGACGCGGCGATCTTGGCAAGGCGCTCGCGCCGCTCGAACAGGCCACCGCACTGCTGCCCGGCGACCCGGAGCTCGACCGGCATCTGCATGCGGCGCGTGCAATGCACGAAGGGCTGCAACTCGACGCGAGCGGTGAGTTTGCCGAGGCGGGCCAACGCTTTCAGGAAGTGCTCGAAGTCTATCCCGACTACCCCGACGCGAATCACCGCCTCGGCGTCGTGGCGATCCGCCTGCATCGCCCAGCCGACGCGATCCCGCTGATCGGAAAGGCGATCGGCGCCGATCCGGACAATCTGCAGTACTGGACGCATTACATCGACGCGCTGCTCCAGTCCGACCGGTTGGAGGCGGCCTGGCACGCGCTCAACGCCGCGCAGAAACGAGGCCTTGCCGGCCCGCAGATCGACCAGTTGATCGGTATCATGACGGCGGTGTCCGGCGGTCAGATGGTCAAAGTGCCACGGCCGGTTGCCCGCGCCGAGCCGGCCGTCTCCACGGCCCAGCAGGATGACGCCGCGAAGCCGGCCGCGGCCACGCGTGTACCCCCGGTGCAGTTGACGGCCGAAGACGAACAGCAACTACACGAACTCGCGCGGCTATTCAACGAAGGCGACATCGAAACCGCGCTGCAGCGCGCACGCACGGCTGCCGGGCGCTTCCCTCAGCATGGCTTTCCCTGGAAGGTGATAACGCTCTCGCAACAGCGGCTCGGCCACTACGACGACGCCCTCGATAGCGGCACCAGAGCGCTCGAGCTGTGGCCCAACGACTCCGAAACGCTGCTCATCGTGG
>JBEKNG010000890.1:0-2744 GCA_049523075.1 Paraburkholderia sp. | reverse complement strand
CGCAACGGGCCACCCGTCGTTCGTGATGTCGAACTCGTTCACCAACCAGACGCTCGCGCAGATCGAACTGTTCACCCAAGGCTCGAAGTACGAGAACAAGGTGTATGTGCTGCCGAAGCATCTCGACGAGAAGGTCGCACGCTTGCATCTGGCGCGCATTGGCGTGAACCTGACCGTGCTGTCGGACGAGCAGGCCGGCTACATCGGTGTGGACAAGAACGGTCCGTTCAAGCCGAACCACTACCGTTACTAAGCAAGGCAGCCACCGGGCCGCTGTGGCGGCGCGCAGAGCCGCAACAGCATCCCCCGTTCCGCTCGCCATGACGATACGGCGAGCGGCATCGGGCAAAGGCGGTGCCTGCATGGCAAGCCGCCTTGGTTTCATCGCCGGCCTGTTCCGCTCAATTCTGGACGCTCAGCCTAAAAGGAGCTTTGCATGACCGTGCTGCTGACCTGGGTGATCAACGCGCTCGCGCTCCTGATCATCACGTACCTCGTGCCTTCGATCCACATCCGCAGCTTCGGCACCGCGCTGATCGTCGCTGTTGTGCTCGGCTTGATCAACACGGTGCTGCGCCCGGTGCTGATTCTGCTGACGCTGCCCGTGACGATCCTCACGCTCGGACTCTTCATTCTGGTCGTCAACGCACTGTGCTTCTGGCTGTGCGCGTCGCTGCTAAAGGGCTTCGAAGTGTCGGGTTTCTGGTCGGCGTTCTTCGGCTCGATCCTGTACAGCATCGTTTCATGGCTGCTGTCCGCGCTCATCTTCGGCAACCGCAGTTTCGGCTGAAGTGAGCTTCATTTTTAGAAGGGCGATTGAGTCATGAATCCGCTCGAACTTTCATTCGAATTTTTCCCGCCCAAGACGGCGGATGGTGTTGAGAAGCTACGCGCTACGCGTGCCCAACTCGCACCGCTCAAGCCGAAGTTCGTCTCCGTGACTTTCGGCGCCGGCGGTTCGACGCAGCAAGGCACGCTAGACACCGTTGTCGATATGGCGAAGGAAGGACTGGAGGCGGCGCCGCACCTGTCATGCATCGGCTCGTCGAAAGAGAGCCTGCGGGCGATCCTCAACGAGTACCGCTCGCATGGCATCCGCCATATCGTCGCGTTGCGTGGCGACCTGCCGTCCGGTATGGGCGAGGTGGGTGAACTGCGCTACGCGTCGGAACTGGTGAGCTTTATTCGTGCCGAGTTCGGCGACTGGTTCTGGATCGAGGTGGCGGGCTATCCGGAATACCACCCGCAGTCGCGCTCGCCGCGCCACGATCTGGAGAACTTCGTCCGCAAGGTGAAGGCCGGCGCCAATTCAGCCATCACGCAGTACTTCTTCAACGCGGATGCGTATTTCCGCTTTGTCGACGATGCGCATAAGCTCGGTGTCGACGTGCCGATCGTGCCCGGCATCATGCCGATCACGAACTTTTCGCAGTTGATGCGTTTCTCCGAGATGTGCGGTGCGGAAGTGCCACGCTGGGTGGCGCGCCGGCTGGAAAGCTTCGGCGACGACCGCGAAGCGATTCGTGCGTTCGGACTGGATGTGGTGACGGACCTGTGTCAGCGCCTCGTCGATGCCCGCGTGCCGGGGCTGCATTTCTATACGCTCAACAACGCAGCGGCCACCAAAGCCATCTGCGATCACCTGGGCGCATAAGCTCGAGTTTCACACCGCGCGGCCGGCTGGCTGCGCGGTTTACTTCCTGCCTGGGTTCTCGCTTGGGGCCCTGCCCTGCGCTCTGCCGCGCTCTTCACCGGCTGTTACTCCTGCGCACGCCGCCAGGACTCTTGCTGCTTCGCCCTCGGCTGATTTGGTGCGCCGCCGCAGACGCGCTCGTCCGGTTGTGAGCCCCACAGGGTAGAACCGTGTATTGAAGCTGAATATTGTGCTGTCTATGATCAAGACGCAGCCAACCCGGTTGCTGACCGGAGAACGTCATGACAGTGTCATCCATGCTGTTCGCAGTTCGCCAGTTTTGCCTACCCGCATTGACAACCCTGGCCGTTGCCACGGCATGCTTTACACCCGTCACCGCCGTCGCCGCGTCCCTGCCGGATAAAACGCTGGTGTTTTGCTCCGAAGGCAGCCCAGCAGGCTTCGACACTGCGCAGTACACCACCAGCGTCGAGTTCACGGCCGGCTCTTACACGGTCTACAACCGGCTGGTCGAGTTCGCCCACGGCAGCACTGACATCGAACCTGGGCTTGCCGAGAAGTGGGACGTCTCTCCGGACGGCCTGCAGTACACCTTTCATCTGCGCCACGGGGTGAAGTTTCAGACCACCTCGTTCTTCAAGCCGGCCCGCGAGTTCAACGCGGACGACGTCGTCTTTACCTTCGAACGGATGCTCGATCCGGACCAGCCGTTCCATAAAGCCTACCCGGTGCCGTTCCCCTACTTCAGCGACCTCGGGCTAGCAAAGAACATCAGCAAGATCGAAGCGCTCGACCCCTACACGGTGCGCTTCACGCTCAAACAGGTCGACGCGCCGTTCCTGCAGCAGATCGCGATGCCGTTCGCGTCGATACTGTCAGCGGAATACACCGACCAGTTGCTGAAGGCCGGCAAGGCCTCCGATATCAATCTGTTCCCTGTCGGCACGGGACCATTCATCTTCCGCAGCTACACCAAAGACGACACCATCCGCTTCGACGGTAATCCGGACTACTGGAAACCTGGCATCGTGAAAGTGAGCAAGCTAATCTTCGCAATCACCGTCGATCCGGCGGTACGCCTGCAGAAGCT
>JBEKNG010000889.1:0-2749 GCA_049523075.1 Paraburkholderia sp. | reverse complement strand
GTAAACGCGCTCCGACCGGCACATGCGCCGTCACGATCGTATGACCCGGCTGCGACACCAGCGACAAGCTGCCGCCCAACGAATCGACACGCTCGCGCATGTTGCGCAGGCCCACGCCGGCACGCAAATCGGCAAGCGCCCGCTCCACGTCGAAACCGCGACCGTTGTCGGCGATCGACAAGGTGACGGCATTGGCCGACACGTCCAGAGAAAGCGCTGCGCTCGATGCCTGCGCATGCCGCACGATGTTTGTCAGCGCTTCCTGCGCGATCCGGAACACAACCGTGTTGACGGCGTCGGGCAACAATACTGCATGGGTGTGGGCGATCTGCGTGAAGCCAATTTCCATCCCGGCTTGCTCGCTCAATTCGCGCGTGAGTTGCTGGAGCGCCGCGGCGAGCCCAAGGTCGTCGAGCATCGCCGGACGCAGCGCATGCGAGATGCGGCGCACTTCGCGCAAGGTGTCGGAGAGACGCGCGAGGCTGGTGGACAGCGCGGCCTCCGCGGCCGGCACGCGCGCCTCGCCGCGCTCGAAGTGCATCAGCGCCGATTCAAGCAGGAGCTTCACCGACACCATCATCTGGCTGATGCCGTCGTGCAGTTCGCGCGACAGCCGCGCCCGTTCGTTCTCCTGCGACTCGACCACCTGCTGCGCGAGACGCTTCAACTTCACATCGGCGCTACGGGACTCGCTGACGTTCAGCACTAGCGCGCACAGCGCGATCACGCCGAGCCCCGTCAGCGCAATCGCGTCGATCCACATCATCGTGCGCTCGATGTTGGCCGACGCGCGCTGATCGATTTGCGACAGCGCCGTATCGACGTCGTCCAGATAAATTCCGGTGCCGACCAGCCAGCCCCAGCGCTCGAGCGGTACGACATAGCCGAGCTTCGGCGCAAGCTTGCCCGTCGACGGGCGATGCCACACATAGCGTACATAGCCGCCGCCGTGCGACGCCGCGGCGATCAGTTGCTGGATCACCAACGCACCTTGCGGGTCGCGCATGGTCCACAGATCCCGGCCGACCAGATCCGGCTCGCGCGGATGCATCAGCGAGCGGCCATGCATGTCGTAGACGAAGAAATAGCCGTCGGCGCCGAAGTCCATCTTCTCCAGCGCGTCGAGCGCCCGGCTGCGCAACATCGCGTCGTCTCGTGCGTTATCGCGCGAAGCGTCGTAAAGCGGCTCGATTGCGCTCGTCGCCAGCTCGACGTAGTGCTTGAGTTCGATTTCCTTGCTCGCCAGATACGCTGCCTGCATCGTCGCGTGCTGCGTGCCCGCGAGCGCCGTGGCCTCCTGGCGTACACCGATTTCGATACCGGCAATCGCCGCCAGAAACGGCACGATGGCGAGCAGGAATATCTTCGCTTTGAGTTTCATCGAAAAAAACTGACGGATGACCTACGTAATTGTACGTAGCTTGCTTACGTAGTTGTGCGCTTGTAAGGGTGGAGACGAAAGCGAATACTACACGCCCAAGGCGGGGCACGCATTTGGCCATCGCCGCGCCGTGCGGCGCGTTGCAGCGCGTTCGGACGCGGCCAATATTCATATAAATAAGCAGGAGACTCCATGAACTGGCCATTCAGGCTGCGGCCGAGATCGCGATTGCGGTGTCCGGTGCTCGTTGGCCATATACCCGCTACACGTCGACAGATTCAGTTTCAGTAAAACACCTAAGGAGAAATTCGTGGAGACCGCTCATCCAGCCGGCCGATCGTGGCTATGGCTCATCTTGCTGATTCCGTATATCGCGCTGTTATGGCTGCCGTTCTATAACGACACCCGTCCTGCGTTCGCCGGGTTCCCGTTCTTCTACTGGTATCAGTTCCTGTGGGTGCCGCTCACGTCGCTGCTGATCTACGTCGTGTACCGGGGTCTCAAATGAGCGGATCGATTCCAGTCAACCCGGTCGCAATGGCCGTTTTCGTTTTCTTCTTCCTGTTGGTCACCGTTGTAGGTTTCTTTGCGGCGCGCTGGAAAGCGGGCGACCTCACACAATTGCATGAGTGGGGCCTCGGCGGCCGGCAATTCGGCGTGGTCATTTCGTGGTTCCTGGTGGGCGGCGATTTCTACACTGCCTATACCGTGATCGCCGTGCCGGCCCTGGTGTATTCGGTGGGGGCGTATGGCTTCTTTGCGCTGCCCTATACGATCATCGTGTATCCGTTCGTGTTCGCGGTGATGCCCAAGCTGTGGCAGATCGCCCACGCGAAGAATCACATCACCGCAGCAGACTATGTGCAGGGCGAGTACGGCGGCAAGTGGTTCCCGGCCGCGGTGGCGCTGACCGGCATTGTCGCGACGATGCCGTATATCGCGCTGCAACTGGTGGGCATGCAGGTGGTGATCAAGGGCCTCGGTGTGGACGGCGAACTGCCGTTGATCATCGCCTTCGTGATCCTCGCGCTCTACACGTACACCAGCGGCCTGCGGGCGCCGGCGATGATCGCCTTCGTCAAGGACATCATGATCTACATTGTCGTGATCGCGGCAGTGTGGCTGATTCCGGCCAAGCTCGGCGGCTATGCGCATGTGTTCGACGCAGCCGACACGTACTTCAAGGCGAAAGGCGGCGCGACCGGCATCATCCTCAAGCCGACGCAGTTCACCGCGTATGCGTCGCTCGCGCTCGGCTCGGCACTGGCGGCGTTCATGTATCCGCATACGATGACGGCGGTGCTGTCGTCCTCATCCGCGGCGACGGTACGCAAGAACGCGATTTTCCTGCCGGCGTACACGCTGCTG
>JBEKNG010000888.1:0-2760 GCA_049523075.1 Paraburkholderia sp. | reverse complement strand
CAGCACGGCGCGCTGCTTCAGCACCCGGCCGATGCCGCGCTGTGAACTGCCGGCGGAAAGCGGCTCGCGCATCAGTTGGCCGCGTCGTTTTGCAGACGCATCAGCGAGTGATCGCCGTCGGCCTGCTGGATCGCGACCGTATGCAGCAGGTCGCGCGTACCGGTCAGCGTGATGGTGCTGATCGTCTTCAGCATGCGGGAATCGAGCGGCGTGAGCGTGAGCGTCCAGTCATCGCCGCTTCCCGTGACCGCCGCCTTGTACACCTGCTCGAGCGCGAAACGGTTGCCCGCCAGCGTCGCGCGGATGCTGTCGATGAAGGCCGACAACTCCGGATACTGCGTCAATGCCAAGGTGTACTTGTGACCGTTACGGGCGATGGTCAGCGTGTCGCCGTCGACCACGAGGTCTTCCGGCTTCGGGCTATCCGTGCGTTTTTCCAGATGGTCGGGCGCGGTGAACACCAGTTCGCCCGAGGAGGTCACGGGCTCGGTGGCGATCGACAGGTACTTCGTTTCTACAAAGCTGGCGTGCCCGGCTTTCTTCTGGCCGAGCGTGGACATCAGCCGGTCGAGATTCCAGCCGGAAGCGTCTGGGGTGGCCGCGTGCGCGGCGTTCGCTACGAAGGCCGCTGCAACGAAGGCCAAAAGCGCGGCGAACGCGCGAGCCTTGTGGTGCAGCGGAACACGGGACAGTGGGCGAGCTGCAATCATGCGTCAGGTGTTCCTGCTTGTGGTGGTCAGATCAGCGGTGGCGGGCACTGCCTTTGCAGCGCTTCGCGCAGCGGCTTCAGCCGCTGTTTCGGCCGCCGGTTCGGTTTGCCAGAAGTCGAAATAGTTGAACCAGTTATAGGGCGCGGCGCGGCAGTGCTGTTCCAGCAACGCGACATAACGCGTAAGGGCGGCCTCGACTTCGGCGCCGCGTTCGCTTCGTTCGATCTGCGAGAAATCCGCCAGTTTTTCGAAGTGAATATCGTAACGGTTGCCGCCACGATACAGTCCGGTCATAAAGATCACCGGACGTTTGAGCATCGCCGCCATATGCAGGGGCCCGAGCGGAAACGCCGCCGGCTTGCCGAGAAAATCGACCCAGCGCACCGAATCGCGCGCATCGCCTAGCAAGGTGCGGTCGGCGAGGATGCCGATCATGCTACCGCTGTCGAGATATTCGCGCACCTTCAGCATCGAATCGACCTGGCCAAGGGCAATGACATCCTGCTTCGCGGCCGGATTGATGGAGGCCAGAATCGCATTGATACGGCGGGCGTTGTCCTCGTACATCGTGACAGCGACGCGCAGGTTCGGCTGGGTGCGCCCAATCGCGCGTACCACTTCGAAGCTGCCCAAGTGCGCGCCGATCAGAAACGCACCCCGTCCTTCGTCAAGCGTGGTGCCGACCAGCTTTTCGCCGTGCAGACGCAGGTCGAACAGGTCGTAGCGTTCGTTGAGCAGATAGATGCGATCGTGGATGGTCGCACCGAACGCCACCAGATGCCGCCAGACATCGAGCCAGCTCGCCGGCCGGCCCAGCGCGCGCGTGAGATAGGCGCGTGAGGCCTTGCACGCCGCAGGCGAAAACAGCATGAAATAAATGCTGGCTGGTGTGATTACCACACGGCTCAGCCGCCGGCCGAGGCGTAACGACAGCCACGTCATGAAGCGCATCATCGGCAGGTTGCTGCGCTCCTCGCGTTGGGTCCATGCTGGGCGCTTCATGAGCACACCGCCTCTGCAGCCAGCGCAGGCGCAGCCAGAACGCCGATTGCGACCGCGCGTGGTCCTGCGCTGACGGTGAAGCGGATCGCGCCGCTGGCCCTGGTCTCGAATACGAGATCGAGCGGCGTGCCCGGCTCGGCCGGACTCGGGAACTTGGCCGAGCTCAGGCGGCAGGCGTCAAGCGAACGGTTCAGCGCGGTTCCGATAGCACTGATGGCATGATCGAGCAGCACCACGCCCGGCACGATCGGCTGTCCGGGGAAGTGGCCGGCGAGGGCGGCGTGGTCGGGGGCGACCGTGAAGGTGAGGGCGTTCGCGGCTTGCTTCGTAGCCCGCGTTGCGAGCGGCTCTGAGGTCGAGCTTGCCGCGGCACTTTCGTTCGAGCGCGCGGTTGTGGCCGATGCGGCGCGCATGTGTTGCGCAACCAGCGCCGTGAGCACGTCGCGCGGCAGCTTGCCGGTTGCATTGCGAGGCAGCGAAGCGACGAAGAACAAGGGGCGCGGCATGAACGCTGCATCGATGCGTTCGCGAAGCGCGCGCTGCAGATCGGCGGGTGCAAGTTCCGGTGCCACGACGAACGCCAGCAGACGTGTGACATGTTCGGCACGGCGCATGGAGCCCCGGTTGGCTGCAGGCTCGTCCGGCATGAAGAACACGCCGTCGACCACGCCAGGTATCTCGTTTAACTGATGATTCAGGTAGCCGAGCGAGGTCCGCTTGCCGGCGATATTGATGAGATCGCTCTTGCGTCCATGCAGCAGAAAATGGCTGGCGTCGAGCAGTTCGAGTGCATCGCCCATCGACACCGGCTGTTCGACATGGCCGCCGGATACCCAGACGGTTGCATCGTCTACCTGGTCTGTTTCCTCGCCGGCGGCACCCATGGCATTGACGGCATGCGCGTGACGC
Source organism: Paraburkholderia sp. (assembly GCA_049523075.1). Classification (GTDB taxonomy): domain Bacteria; phylum Pseudomonadota; class Gammaproteobacteria; order Burkholderiales; family Burkholderiaceae; genus Paraburkholderia. The sequence goes on along the minus strand of JBEKNG010000888.1, from coordinate 139 downwards.
CGTGTCTCCAGACGAATCTCCGGATAAAGTTGCCACGCGGTGCTCTGTGCGGTACGGCGCGTCGCAATCTGGCCGCTTTCGGTACTACCGTAAATTTCGAGCAGCGGCGCATCGAGGCGAGCCTCGGCGGTACGCGCCA
>JBEKNG010000887.1:0-2765 GCA_049523075.1 Paraburkholderia sp. | reverse complement strand
CAACCAGCGCGCGATGTTCCGGCATCCGTTGCGAAAGCGGATCGAACACCATCGCCGCGATCACGTCGTTATGCCGCGACAGTTGCCGCAGGAGTTGCCGGGATCGCTCGCTTGCGCCGGCGAAGTCGCTCAGGATACAGATCAGATAGTCGTGTCCAGCCAGATGCAGCACGCCTTCCAGCGCGCTATCCAGTTGCCCGTAGTTGGTCCGGTGAGGGCTGTCGGCGTGCAACGCATTGTTCATTCTGGCCAGCGTGCCGAACAGGGTCTTGATGCGGCTGCGGCTGCGCAAGGGCCGCACGCGCACGACGGAAGTGTCGTCGAAGATCACGCCGCCCACCCGGTCACCTGCAGCAAATCCCATCCACACGGCGAGCGCGGCAGCCTCCGCGGCAACCACGGATTTGAACGCGCGGCTCGAGCCGAAGAACATGCTCATGCGCTGATCGACCACCACCAGCAGCGGGCGATCTCGCTCTTCCGTGTAGGCGCGCACCTGCGGCTTACCAAGGCGCAGCGACACTTTCCAGTCGATATGCCGGATGTCATCGCCAGGAAGATAGCCGCGAATCTCTTCAAAGTTGAGGCCACGCCCGCGCAGGCGCGACGCGTGATTCCCGGACAGAATGCTCGACACCGGTGCAGGCGCAACGAAGCTCATGCCGCGTGCGCGGAACTCGAGCTTTGCCAGATGCGCTGCGTCGACATAGACGCTACCGATTGCTGATCCGGATCCCGCCGCCATCGCTCTCCTCCGGTCCCATGCAAGATGGTTGCTGCTGCTTCGATCAAAAAAAAAAGCCCACTTCCTCAGGCCGGCACGGCGACTTTCTCGATCAGCCGGTCGATCACCCTGTCGGCGCTGATGTTTTCCGCATTGGCGTCGTATGAGAGGATCAGGCGATGCCTGAGCACCGGATGAATCACCGTCCGGACGTCGTCGGGCGTCACGAAGCTGCGGTCTTCCAGCCACGCTTGCACCCGGCTCGCCCGATCGAGGCCAATCGCGCCGCGCGGGCTTGCGCCGATCTCAATCCACTTGCCGAGCTCCGGATCCAGCTCGTTCGCGTGCCGCGTTGCATTGACCAGCGAAACAATGTATTCGTCGATTGCCGGCGCCACCGCCACCCGTCTGATGGCCTGACGTACCGCAAAAATCACATCCTGCGAAAGCGTGCTGACCGGTGCAGGCGTGTCGTTGCTTTCGCGTCTGAGAAGGCGCAGCATTTCGCGCTCGCTCTCCGGCGACGGATAAGTAATCAGCACCTTGAGCAGGAAGCGGTCCATCTGCGCTTCCGGCAACGGATAGGTGCCCTCCTGCTCGATCGGGTTCTGGGTGGCCATCACAAGGAACAGCTCGGGCATCGGATGCGTCTTGCCTGCCACCGACACCTGTCGCTCTTCCATGGCTTCGAGCAACGCGGACTGCACCTTCGCCGGCGCGCGGTTGATTTCATCGGCGAGAATCAGATTGCCGAAGATCGGCCCCGGCTGAAACGTCAGGGTGCGCTCCGCGCCGGCCTGCAGCAGCGTTTCGCCGCCGGTGATGTCGGACGGCAACAGATCCGGGGTGAACTGAATGCGCCGCATGGTCGCCGCGAGCCGTTCGGCAATCGCCTTGACCGTGCGTGTCTTGGCCAATCCCGGCAGGCTTTCCAGCAACACATGTCCGTCTGCCAGCAGCGCGATGAGAATCTGGCGCACCACCGCCGCCTGCCCCACGACCGCTTCACCGACGCTGGCCTCGAACCGCAGAATAGTTTCTCGCATTGTTCTCAATCCGGTTGACCATTTCGTTTTTTGAAATCGAAACACTGCGACTGGTATTTTTTACGGTAACGTACCCATGACAGTTCGTCAAAGCGTTAGCAATCCTTTTTAAAAAAACATGAAATGTCTCAAAAAAATTGCTAGTCTCCAGTACACGAACCGTAAGAATCCAGTGGATTTTGGATAAGCGGTTCACGCAATCGCTCTGTGCATCACCGCGCAGAGAACTCGCACGCCTGTCGTGGCCGGTCGGGCTCCAGGGTCGCCTGCGCAAATCCCGGCGCGGCCACTTCGGGATTCCAATCAGCGCTCAGTAAGCTTAAGGAATGCGATATAGACTTGTCCTTTATTTCGTAAAAAGGTCGCATCCTTGCCAGTTTACTGTTATCTGTAGTGAGGAACTGGGTTTCGAATGAGGTTTTTTTAACCGATGGCGTAAAACCTGTATCCGATGCTGGAGCGCACGTTCGTTTTGTTTCTCACGTGATTAGTTATGCTTAACGTATAGAAGCGAGCCATGACCAAACGAAAACAGCCGGCTATCCCAGCGTCCCCAGCCGGCGCTTCCCAGGCCGGACGCACACCGCGCGCCTTCCGGCACGCGTCAACCCCCTGGCGCCGATGGCTGTTCTGGACGGTTGCCTTCGTCGTTCTGCCTGCCTTTGTTGGCGGCGCGGTAACCTGGGCCGTCGGTACCCTCAACCGCCCCGCCGCGATTCGTATCGTCTACGGCGACGGCAAGACTGGACCGCTGGGTATGGCATGGGTCCCGGGCGGCGAATTCCTGATGGGCAGCGACTACAAGATGGCGCAACTCAATGAACGTCCGGCCCACAAGGTACGCGTGCATGGCTTCTGGATGGACGAGCATCACGTCACCAACGCCGAATTCCGCAAGTTCGTCGCAGCCACCGGCTACATGACGACCGCCGAGAAAAAGCCCGACTGGGAAACGCTGAAGGTACAACTGCCACCCGGCACGCCACAGCCACCCG
>JBEKNG010000886.1:0-2768 GCA_049523075.1 Paraburkholderia sp. | reverse complement strand
CGCAGATGCATTTCGATGCTGCGTGCGTCGGGGTTGAAGCGCGCCACGTGCTGAAAAGCGTCCAGCGGAAAATCGCCGCCCAGTTCGCGGTTGATGCGCGCGAGGAGATTCAGGTTGAAGGCGGCCGTCGCGCCGATCGGGTCGTCGTACGCGGCCACCAGCACCGGGATCGGTTTCTCCAGATCGGTGCCGAGCAGCAACGCGTCGCCCGGAGCCAGCATGCTGCGGATGGCGCGCAGGAAGCGCGTTGCCGCGAGGCGGCCGAAATTGCCAATCGTGCTGCCGAGAAACAGCACGAGCAGACGCTCGCCGGACGCGCGCTTCTTGCTGACTTCAGCGAGACCTGCCAGATAATCGCGCTCGTAACCGACGATCGAAATGCGCTCGATGTCGCCCAGTTCGCGTCGACACAATTGCAACGCGCTGCGCGAAATTTCAATCGGGCAGTAAGAAGTGGGGCGCTTTTTACACAGCGCTTCAAGAATCCGCCGGGTTTTTCGGCCGCTGCCGCTGCCGAGTTCGGCGACGGTTACGTCGTGCGGAAACTGCTCCACCATGTCCACGGCATGCCTGGCAAGCAGGCGTTCTTCTGCGCGCGTGACGCCGTATTCGGGCAGCACTGTGATCACTTCGAACAGCGCGGAGCCGACTTCGTCATACAGATACTTGGACGGCAACTCCTTCTGCGGCGCGTGTGTGAGTCCGGCGCGAACCTCGGCGGCGAAATCGGGCGAGACATCCTGCGATAGGGCTGGCTGAGTCATGCTTGCTCCAGTTTTCACGTTCCGGTGACGGTTTTCTGTCGGGGTCTGGATGTTGGCGTGCGCGACACCGAACTGTGTCGCACGCGCCCGGGAGGAGCGGACTTAGGGTCCGCATGGACGGCGTATTCGCCGGACAGGCCGGGTAATCAAGCAAGAACTGCGCTTGCGCGCGGTTCCCGCGGTAGCGTGCTGCGAGATCGGCGCACGCGTGAAGTTATGTTCTAGTGCATCGAAGGCCGTCGTGCAGGACTAAATGCAGACATGCGCGGCCTCTTGCCGCTAACCCGTCTAGAATGCCGGCTGACATCATCAAACTGAAACGAATGACGAATAGCAGCGCCCTGCATGACGCACTGCACGCTTGTCAGACAGACCCTCCCATGAGAATACATCGCGCCGCGTTGCCTCGGGCAACGTGGCCCGCGCCGGCGTGTGAGCATGCCGCGTCTGGCGCGCCGAGGCGGCTCGCCTAATGAACCATTATGAACCTGGACGCGGCGTCGCGCTTTCGGTGTGCGCGTCTACGCTGTTTGCGCTAATGTCGGTGTACGTCAAACTGCTGGCTCCTTTAAGCGGCCTCGATATTTTCGCGTGGCGAGTGATCTGGACCGTGCCAGGCGCGCTTTTGCTGATTGCATTGCGGAAGCGCTTGCCGTTGCTAAGGCAACTGGTGGCGCGTGCCTTGAGCGAGCCGCGTATCGGCCTCGCGCTCGTCGCCAGCGCGGCGATGCTCGGCGTGCAACTGTGGGTCTTCCTTTGGGCGCCGCTGCATGGACGCATGCTGGAGGTCTCGCTCGGCTACTTTCTGCTGCCGCTGACGATGGTGCTAGTGGGCCGTTTCTACTACCGCGAGCGCATCGACGGACTACAGTGGCTCGCGGTGGCCTGCGCGGGCATCGGCGTCGCCCACGAAATCTGGGTGACCGGGGCGTTCTCTTGGCCGACGCTGTTGGTCGCGCTCGGCTATCCACCCTACTTCGTGCTGCGCCGCAAAATCAACGCGGATTCATTGACGGCGTTCGGGCTCGAAATAGTGCTGCTGCTGCCGGTTGCCATTATGCAGGTCGCGATGAGCGGCTCGCTCAAGCTGGTGGCTGGCCGTGTCGACATGATGTATCTATTGCTGCCCGGCCTCGGCGCGCTGAGTACGGCGGCGCTGGCGTCCTTTCTGAAGGCGAGCCGCCTGTTGCCGATGGCACTGTTCGGTATTCTCGGCTACGTCGAGCCGGTCTTGGTGGTGCTGGTGTCCGTGACGCTGCTGGGCGAGACCTTGACCGCGCAACAACTCGCCACTTACGTTCCCATCTGGGTAGCGGTCGGGCTGACGGCCTTGCACGGCATACAGCTTGCGCGGCTGGCGCCGCGCTGAGCGAGACGGTCAGGCTGACTGCGGGCTAATCAGGTTGATCCGGTCGGCGCGGCGGGACGCGTTAACGCCCGTGATGTGCCGCTGCGCGCTCGGGGTTGATGCGCGTCGGACCTACTTCTGCTTCGATCGCTTCGCGCAGCGCCGGGCGCCAGCCAAAACCGAACAAGGCTTCGGCCAGCACGAACAGCGGACCAATCAGCAGACCGACGACATCGTCGACGAAGGCCGGCTTGCGATGTTCGTACGCCATGTGACCGACCAGCTGAAACACCCAGCCGACGACGAACAGTCCAATGCCGGTGGCGAGCCAGGTGAGCGTGGATTGTGCCGCCAGCCATTGACCGCACGCGAGGCACAGTGCCGAGAAGACGGCCATCATCAGGCCCAGCGGCACATCGAGCACAAGATAGTAGAGCGTCGCCGCTACAAGCAGCACCCATGCGGGCGAGAGCGGCAACGGTAACCCGGCGAACAGCCATGCGGGGCGGCTCAACAGCACTGCGAGCGCCAGCACGATCATCGGAATACCGATGAGATGTGTGACGATGTTGCGCCGGTCACGGTGATAGGCCGCGTACTGGGTCAGTTGCTGGGTCAGCGTTCTCATGGATGCCGCTCCTCGGTCAAAGTCATCA
>JBEKNG010000885.1:0-2777 GCA_049523075.1 Paraburkholderia sp. | reverse complement strand
GGCAGACACGACCCGCTCAGCCTATGCCTCGCGCGTCGCCATGGAGATTGCTGCTTGGTGTTTACCCTGTTCCCGGCCCGACTTAAATGGAGGGCATGCCGCAGGTGCCGACGCCAGGCCACGCTGTATCATTCCGTTGCGCTAACCGTCGACGCCCGCCAGCGGGTATCGATACGCCCTACGCACAAAGAAAAGGAAGCCCATGGTACTGACGACACGCCGGCGCGTGCTCATGGCCGGCGTACTCGCAGCGTCCGGCCTCGCAGTTTCGAAGATTGCTCAAGCCATACCGAATGGCAGGTCCACGATCGCCCTCGTGCTGAAGTCGCTCGCCGATCCGTTCACGGTCGCCATGTCGAGCGCCGCTCAAAACTATCAGAAGCACTTTGCCTCGCAGTTCGATCTCAGTGTTCTCGGCACCTCAAACGAACTCGACACAGCCACCCAGATTCGCATCGTCGACGACCTGATCGGCGCTCACACGAGTGCCATCGTGCTCGCACCGACCGATTCGAAAGCGCTCGTGCCGGCCGTCATCAGGGCGATCAACGCAGGCGTGATCGTGATCGCCATGGACAATCCGCTCGACCAGGCGGACCTCGACGCCGCGCACCTCGCGGTACCGTTTGTGGGCCCGGACAACCACAAGGGCGCACTGATGGTGGCCAACTACCTGGCCACCAGGCTCAACCGCGGCGACGAAGTTGGGATTATCGAAGGCCTCACCCGCGACAGCAACGCCCGGCAGCGCACCGAGGGTTTCCGCAGCGCCATGGATGCGGCAGGCATCAAGGTAGTCGCCGTCGCGCCGGGCGACTGGGTCTATGAAAGAGGCAAGGCCGCCGCCGCGACGATGCTGGCACAGCATCCGCGGCTGCGCGGATTGCTGTGTGGCAACGACAATATGGCGACGGGCGCCGTCGATGCGGTTCGTAACGCGCATCGAACCGGCAGTGTGTACATCACCGGCTATAACAACAACCCGGCCATCAAGCCGCTGCTCGATAGCGGCCGGATTCTCGCCACGGTCGATCAGTTCGCGGCGCGGCAAGCGGTGTTCGGCGTCGACGTGGCGCTCAAGGCGCTCACGGAACAAACCCGCCAGCAAGACCTGTCGCCCTTCATCGAAACTCCCTTGCAACTGGTCAGGAGCGGCGCACGCTAAGCTTTTACGATGCCGCCGCTTGAGCCGCGCCCTCCCCGATGCCGCTCGGCTCCTCCACCAGCAGGCGGCGCAACTGCGAGATCTGATTAACGGCATCGGCTTCGGCCAACGCCAGGTGTTGGCGCGGAAACGCCGTGTGGTTCGCGCAATGCGAGACGCCGCGCAGATGCGCGTCGATCTCCCGGTTGACCGCCGCGATCCAGTCGATCAGCGCGCCGTCGGCTCTCGCCTGATGCGCCGCGAAGCGCATGCGTGTCGCCGTACCGGCCACGCGGCGCAGCAGCGCAAGCGCGGTGATCGCAGCGCGGTCGGCCAGCGAGCTCTCCAGTCGCTCAAGGCGCAGGCGGTTGAAGGCCTCCTCCGCGTTATTGCTCGCGAGGCCGGCAGCGCGGCGCAACCGCTCCACTTCGCTGTCCTCACCGCCAGCATGTTCGAGCGCGCCCACCAGATAGTTGAGGTTGGCTTGCACGGCGTCGGCCAGCCGGGTACGAAAATCGATCGGCTCGCGGCTCGGCCACAACACGAAGGTGGCGAGCAAGGCAATCAAACAGCCGAGCACGTTGTTGCCAAGCCGGGTGAGCGCATAGATCTGCTCGCTCGCACCCGGCGCGGCAAAGCCGGCCACCAGCACGAAGGTCGGCGTCAGGAACAGCACGAACAGGCTGTAGCTCACGGGGCGCAGCGCCATGGTCGCGCAGACCAGCGGAAACACGATCAGCGAGATGCCGATCGGCGAATGAATCGCGAAACCGATGGCCGCGGCCAGCAGGCCTCCGGCGATGCTTCCCGCGGCTCGCTCGATGCTGCGCGGCCAGGTGGCCGCAATCGAAGGCTGCAAGATCAGCAGGATCGCCATGGTCGCCCAATAGCCGAACGGCAGATTCAGGCCCCGCACGATCATGAACCCCGCCGTGACGGCGACCCCAACGCGCGCCGCATGACGCAGTCCGATTGACTGGAGCGTCGCGTTGGCCTTGAGGGTCATCCATGCACGCGTCAAGTTGTCAGTGGCGGCCTGAATCCAGCCGGCGTCGCGACGTGGCGCCGGTTCGAATTCGAGCACACCCGCGGTGCGCAGCTTGAGTGCCAGCGGCTCGCCGAGTGCCGCTTCCAGCAACCCAGCCAGTTTTTGCAAGCGGCGTTGCAGCTCGGCGAGCGCGGCCCACGGGTCTTCGACGACAGGCTTGTCGTTTGGCTCGCTGACGGCGCGGCCAATCCGCAGCATGACCTCGGCTAGCGCCGACAGAATACGCGCCGCCCGCCGCGGCTCATGCAGCGTGTGATGGCCGCGCTCGCAAGCATCGGTGACGGCGATCAGGTAGGCGAAGAGGCGCTCGGCATCCGCCAGCGCAAGCACCAGGTTCTCGTAGGTCCCGCTCTTGTCCACCCGGGAGCTCGGGACCCTGGCCAACGCCTTGCGGGCCGTCTCGAGCGTGGCACGGGCCTGACCGCGATAGGTCGCGGCATGCCGCGCCCATTGGCCGAAGTCAGCGGTCTGCCGGCGCAGCAGACGGGCGCTGTCCAGCGCGATGTCGGCCAGCCGCCCATAGACGGCGCGCAAGGCGTTGCGGCTTGGGCCAAATGGATGGATCCGCCACACGGTCAGGCTCAG
>JBEKNG010000884.1:0-2779 GCA_049523075.1 Paraburkholderia sp. | reverse complement strand
CATGTCGTTGTCGAGGTTGTCGTTGTCGTAGGGGTGGGCGGCAAGGTTGCCGCCCCAGCCCGAACCCGTCGCGCTCATCGGTGCGACGTAGTCGACTATGAAATCATATTGACGGCCGAGCGTAACCGTACCGTACTGGCTCGAACGCAGACCAACCCACGCCTGCCGGCCGAACAGGTCACCGCCATTCTTGAGCGTGCCATTGGCTCCGTTGAAGCCATTCTCCAGGTCGAACACGGCGCTCAGACCGCCGCCGAGATCCTCATTCCCACGCAAGCCCCAGCGCGAGGTACTCACGCTGCCAGAATTTTCCAGAAACTGGCTGGCGTTTTGCCCACTAGTAGTGCTTTTTGCGTTGTTCACGTAGACCAGGCTTGCGTCGATGAGACCGTAAAGCGTCACACTGCTTTGCGCGTGAGCGACCCCTGCGAAAAGCAGGGCCGATGCAATGACCGGATTCCTCAATTTCATTAAAGCGCCGTTCGATAATGGAAAACTGCGACAGCCGAGGCTGAGCGGGCCAAACTCGCGACATCGTTGCGCGAGCGAGGAGACAGGATGGTTGGTGGGCCCGGAATCGAGCCGCGCCACCATGGAATCAAGATAGACGGACGACCCAAAGAAAACCATTCTACGAACGGTAGCTGCAGTCCTCCGCAGGTATCGTGCACTTATACGATTGGATAGACCGGCTTGAGTCCTATGGTCTTGCAGCCTGCGAAAGTAGTTTAGGCAGCACCGCGCGCAAATGCCTGATCACTTCCTTCGGCATTTGGCTGATGCGACTCGCCGTCAGGCCGAGCTCGGCAGCGATATCCTCGACGCGCCGCTCGTGCGCGTAGCGGGCGAGCGGCATGTGGCGCACGCATCGGGGGAAGTGACTCAAGCGCTGTGCTGACCCGGCGACCGGTTTCGCTCACGGACATTGGCCTAGTATCGCCCCAGCCATTTGATTGTCGACGAACTAGCCGACAGCGTCGAATGACCGCAGATGGCGAACCCGGTCCGATGAGGAAGGGAAACCGGCCCCCGAGGGGACAGCAAGGTACGACGTACATCTTGCCCGCTCGGCGCCTACGCTGCCTTCCACTCGCGTTGCAACAGACCGTAGGGCGCGCTGTCGGTGAGCACCCCGCTCACGACACAGCTTTCGCGAAGATGGCCTTCCTTTGTGAATCCGATGCGTTCGAGGCTCCTCGCGGAGTTAATGTTTCGAGGATCGATGTCAGCTTCAACCCGGTTGAGGTTGAGTTCCGAGAACCCATAGTTCAGAAGCACCACAAGCGCCTCGTGCATGAACCTCGGCCCCAGGCGTTTGAGATGAGGCCGTATCCTACCTCTGCGCTTCGACACTCCTTATCCCAGTCGAACAGCGTGCATATCCCGATCAGAGCTTTGTCTTCATCGCGCTCGATACCAAGTCGGATACGTTCACCGGATGCCATCGCCTTGATGTCACGATTGATCATCGCCCGTGCTTCATCGATCGAAGTCCAAGGCCGCGTGGTCCCGAACTGCATGAACCTGGCATCCGAGAAAATGGCCAGTAAGGACGGCGCATCGGTTTCACGAAGCGGTCGAAGCAGCAATCTTTTTGTTTGCAGTACGACCTGATCGAATGCAGGCAGGTTACGACCTGCGATATGCGGAGCGTCTTCCAGCATGGCTAGTAACATGGAATTTTCAGAGCTCATCGTTTTTTGTTCTTATAGATCGAGGCAATGCGGTACCTCAGATTTCGCGGATCAGTAGCGTCGCCTCACAAGGAACGGACCGTATCTGCATATGGCCACTCAGACTGGACCGCGGCGCGCCGCAGATGCGACGCGCACAGCCGCGAGACTGAGTCGTGTGCGGTCGTAGCATTGTGCTATCCCAGCGCGGGGGCTGCCCTGCGGCGAGCACCGGTAGTCGGCAGCAGCAACATGACAGCAGCCAGCACTGCGAGCACGCACCAGTTCAGGGCGGGCATCCCCCAGTGCACGCCCAGGTCGAACAGGCCTCCGGCCACCAGGCTGCCGCACATGACGCCAATGTTTTGATAGAAGTGTTGGCGCGCCATCATTGGGCCGGTTTGCATGCCGTGCTCCTTTGCATAACCTGACACAATCACGTCGAACGACGGAACATAGAAGATCTGCCCCAGAGCCAGAAGTACTGCCGCGCTCATCACGAGCCACGCCTCGCTGCCTGCCACAGCCATCAGGGCAAAGCTGGCCAGCAGGCTGCCGTAGCCGAAAAGCAGGAACCCCAAGTGGCTGTCAGCGTTTTTGGCCACCCGTGTCACCCGCATTTGCAGCAGGAGCACGGTGAGCGACGAAATCCAGAAGGTCGTGGATACCGACATTCCCGGAACAAAGCGTGGAGCGTACAGAGTCAACGCTACGGTCGGCTGGATAGTGAGGAACCAGAATACGACGTTGGATAGCAACAACGAAATCAGCGCCGGCTGGCGCGCCTCTACGGAAGCGGCGATGGGTCTCGCAGCCGTCGTCGTTGAAGCGGGCTCTTGTGGAGCTTGCGGTTCCGACGGCGGGTTCGCAAGGATGTCGCCGATTGCCAGCCGCATGAACGTCGCATAGCCAATGAACATCATCAGGATCGCCGTGAATACTGCAGTCATGTGGCGTGCGGTGACGAGAGCACCGCTGAAGTAGCCGAAGAGCATCCCAAGCCGGATTGCCATCGAGAGACCAGCGAACAACCGCGCGCTGTCGAGGTCTTTCAGCTTGAGCAGGTAGTTCTTTAACCCGGGAAAAGACAGGCCACTGCCGAGGCC
>JBEKNG010000883.1:0-2780 GCA_049523075.1 Paraburkholderia sp. | reverse complement strand
GTCGCGTCTTGCGCGGACTGGTTCGCGTTTGCTCCAGGATGGCGCGCCCCCGTGGTTGCACGCGCGTCCCCGTGTTCTGGCCGTTCGCCATGCCGGCCGCCAGAAGCAGACCCGCGCTAGCCAACGTCAATAAGAAAAGTGATTTCATCTCGACACTCCTTGCCCCGGATACCCACTACCTGCGTCCGTTGCCCGGCAGTCCGCCAATCTGAATGCAGGCTCCTACCTGGTTTGCCAATCAACAGAACCGTGCCGCGCAGGAGCGGAACGGGCCGAGACGGTCCGCTCCGCAGACGCCCGCCGCGCTACCTAAGTAACGACTCCAATCGCCCAGTCTTCCTGCCGGACGTGACCGTTCAGTGCAGTGCAGCAAGAGGACGGTCGTGACCGGCTGCGGCCGGTCCAGGCGGCGGGAACGACCGCGCCGCAACTCCGTTATAGGTCAAGTTCGCAAGACGTCAACGACCCCAACGGGCAACCTGAACCCGGCGCTGCCCAGGGAACCTAAGCCAGGCGGCCGCGGCATCTCGTGCCTGCACGCATCGCGCGGCACGGCACCTGCTGAGGTTATATTTCGACATGGCGCGTTTCCCGATCGCATCCGTTCGCTCATCGCGCTGAACTGCCGGAGAGGTAGATGGAGCAAGCGTATGTTCAACTGTTGCATCTGCTCGGCGGCCACGCGGGATGGACGCTGGCGGTCGTTTTCCTTGCCGCCTTCCTGGAATCGGTCGCCGTCGTCGGCACCTTCGTTCCGGGCAGCACGGCGATGTTTCTCGCCGGCGCCCTGGTAGGAACCGGAGCGCTGAACCTCGGCTGGCTGTTTGCCTGCGCGCTCGTTGGCGCCATTGCCGGCGACGGCCTCAGCTACTGGCTAGGTCGTCGCTACCGCAGCAAGATCGTCCAGCTTTGGCCTTTCTGCACGCATCCGCAGATTCTGCACACCGGGAAGCAGTATTTCAAAGCGCATGGCGCACGCAGCGTCGTGTTTGCCCGTTTCATTGCGCCAATACGGGCCATCGTGCCGGTCGTCGCGGGCATGCTGGGCATGAGTCCAGTGCGTTTCTACGCGATGAACGTCCTGTCGGCGCTATTGTGGGCGCCGGCGCATATCCTGCCGGGCGTCGTGTTCGGCGCATCGCTGCAATTGGCAGGCGCCGTTTCGTTTCGTCTCGTCGCGGTTATTGCAATTCTGGCGGCCATCGGCTGGCTCAGCTTCCGCTTGATGCAAATGATCGTGTCACGCGCGCAGGCATGGACGACCGCGTCGCGTGTCAAACTCATCTCGTGGGCACAGTGCCGCAACGGACGGGGCGCCACTGTCCTCCTGCAGGCACTGAACCCCGAACGGCCTGCGATGGGCATCGTCGCAATCATCTCCATACTGGTGTTGTTGTTCGCCGGAATTTTCTTCGGCGTATTGAAAGGTGTCGCCAATGGCGACCCGCTGGTTCAGGTGGATGTCTCCGTCTATCGATTCCTGCAATCGATCCACTCCACCTGGGCCGACAGCTTGATATCGGGCCTCGCCACCTTAGGCAGCGTCCCCACCCTCACCGTCGTCGTCCTGACCGTCATCGTATGGATGACGTATGAACGGCGTTGGCTCTCCGTCGCCTACTGGCTGGCTGCCGTCGCCTTCTCCCAATTGCTGATCTTCGCCATCCAGTTGGCCGTGCGGCGTGCACCGCTGGGTGCCGCGAGTTTCGATGTGTATGCGTTTCCCAGCAATCACGTGGCGGCAAGCGCGATTGTCTATGGCTTCCTCGCGTTTCTGCTGGCGCGGCGTGTCGGCAAAGTTCAGGGCATTCTTGCGGCGACGCTCAGCACCGCGATTGTCATTGCCGTCGCCTTCGCCGGCCTCTACTTCGGGCGCTTTTCGTTCTCCGATGCAGTTGGAGGCGCGGCATTCGCGGCGATCTGGGTCGCCGTCGTCGCATTGACCGCGGTCTGGCGCAACCCAACGGCGCCCGCTTCGCGCGAGTTCATGCCTGCCGTGATGCTGCTGGTAATCTGCGCGAGCGCAGCACCGCAGATCGTTCTGAGCCGGCCGGCAAGCGAGCCTTCCAGCCCACTAAGCCGTCCCCTGAATGTGGTCACCGAAGCGCAATGGACCGATACGCTCTGGAAGACCTTCGCGTGCTACCGGTCCGACATGTCGGGAGCGCGGCGCGAGCCGATCACGGTGCAATGGGCGGCTAACCGCGAGCAGATTGAAACCCAGTTGAGCCATCGAGGCTGGATTGAAGGTACCCAATTTTCGGCAAGATCGCTCCTCTCGCTGATCGCCCCCGATCCCGAAGCCACTGCGTTACCGGTTTTGCCGAAGCTCAACAACGGCGAACCTTCCGCACTGGTCTTTACCCGTGCCCGCAATGCGCGCGGCGAACGCGACGTACTGCGCTTCTGGGCCACCGATTACGCCGTGCAACGCAAAAGCAGCATGCCCGCGGCGCCAATCTGGCTAGGCTCGCTCGTGCATGAGCGGCTGCGGCGCCCATCGTGGCCGTTCAATGTGCTGCGTCCAGACAGGCAAATCGATCCGCTCATCTCTGTTCAGGGCGAAGCGAGTGGGTGGCGCGAACTCGAAGTATCCAGCGGCGCCGGGTGCGAAGGCGTGCGCGTCACGCTGATCGATTCGAACGTAGAATGAGCCTGTGCTGACGTCTGCCAGGATCACCTGATCTCAAACGCAGCCCGCGAATGCAGGCACAGCAAGCGTGCCGCTACGCCCGCATTCGTGACCTCAGGAGTACTGCAATTGATAGAGTTTCCGCAAT
>JBEKNG010000882.1:0-2781 GCA_049523075.1 Paraburkholderia sp. | reverse complement strand
AAGCTATTGTGGAATGCTAAGCATGGCCGATTCGCATACGGAAGCACGAACACTATCTGCGCCTCTGAGGCAGGCCGTCCTCCAATTCGGCACGAGCCGTTTCCTGCAGGCACATGTTGATCTGTTCGTGTCGCAGGCGCTCGAGTCGGACGAACCAGGCGCGGCGATTGGCGGCATTGCCGTGGTTCAAACTACCGAAAGCGCCGACAGCGCCGCGCGCATCGCTGCATTCTCGAACGGTAGCGGCTATCCGGTGCGAATACGTGGACTGCGGGCAGGCGAAATCGTCGATGAGATGCTTACCGGACGTGCGATCCGCCAGGCCGTGCACGTATGCAAGGACTGGGCCAGGGTCCGCGAGGCCGTCTCTGGTCCGGTGCAGATCATTGTCTCGAACACAGGTGACCGGGGCTACCAGCTTGATGAACGCGACGACGTCCGCGACCTCGCAGCTCCTGGCCACGTGCCGCATAGTTTCCCTGCCAGACTGCTTGCTCTGTTGCACGCACGCTGGCAGAGCCAGCCCGACGCGCCGCTATCGCTGTTTCCTTGCGAACTAATCGAGAAAAATGGCGACGTGTTGCGCGAGATTGTCGTGAATCTGGCGTCGCAATGGGGCTTACCCGGCAAGTTCATTGACTATCTCGCGGAACATTGCGTGTGGGCCAATTCGCTAGTCGACCGGATCGTGTCAGAGCCGATCAGGCCTGTGGGGGCAGTCGCGGAGCCCTATGCGCTATGGGCGATAGAACGGCAGCCGCGGCTGCGGGTGCCATGCGCGCATCCTTCGGTCGTGCTCACTGACAACCTGCAGCATTTTGAGCGGCTCAAGCTGTTTCTGCTGAACCTCGGGCATACGTTCCTCGCCGAACGCTGGTTGCGCGACGCGCGTCCAGCCGACGAGACTGTCTACGGCGCGATGAACGATCCGGTCCTGCGTGCCGAGCTCGAAATGGTCTGGAGTGAGGAAGTGTTGCCCGTATTCGATGCACTGGGAAAGCGGGACGACGCACTTGCCTATGTGGCCCAACTCCGTGACCGGTTGTTGAATCCCTTTCTCGAGCACCGGCTCGCCGATATCGCGCAGAATCATGCACAGAAAAAGAAGCGCCGGATTACCCCATTGGTGGACTTGGCTGCCTCTCTGACGCAGGCCAAGGGCGTGCGAATCGAGCAACCACACCTGACGGAAATGCTCGCCAGCGGAATGTGATGCGATGGACATCAGGGCTCAGGCACTGCGGTGCTCAGCGGCCTTCGCCCCGAGAAAAAGCAACCGCTCGCGGACCCTGCTTTCCAGTGCGAAGACGCTTTCCATCAGCCGCCGATACTGGCGCGGTTGCTGCGCGGCACCGGGTTACGCACGTTCAACATGCAGCAAGCCCAAGGGTGATGGCCGCCAGCACTATTGGCAACAGAACCGGTTTCACGAAATGGTGGTCGAACCCGGAGCGCGTCGATTCAGCCCATTCAGACGGCCCGCCTAGACCGGTAACGGCCACCAGCAGTGGAGCAGGTATCGCCCGGACATAGCGGATTTCTCTCGCCACCGCGCGCCCGTCGAGGCGCGGCATTTCGATATCGAGTATCACCGCGACGGGATGCCACGCACAGTATTCGGCAAGTGCGTCTGCACCGTTCGAGGCAGTCCGGATCTCAAACCCGCGTTCGCGAAAGAACAGCGTGTAAGCGACGAGTAACTCCGCATCGTCATCGGCTATGAGCAGGCGCGCAGCCCCAACAGGAAACATCCGATTCTCCAGGTAGCCCCGTAGTTGCAGCAATTTCGGGTCCCGAGGAAACCGCTGAGAAATGACCCGCCCGGAGACCGGCCAGGATATCGCTACGTTTCCCCATGAAGGCTCCAGACACGAGTCGGTTCGCCGGTTTGCTGCGAACGTGTCGGGCCCGTGAGTGGCCCGCAAGTGGTCACGCTCAGCCAGGCCGGACTGGATATCGAGGCAGACTAATGGTGAATACACAACCAGTGCCAGGCATATCGCGGACGCTGAGAACACCGTTGTTTGCCTCGACGCTGCGCCTCGCGATTGAAAGACCTAGCCCTAGTCCGGTTCTGTCTTCGCCATTCTGGGTGAACGGCAGGAACATTCGTTCTGCATTACCGGACGGGAGACCGCCGCAATGATCCTTCACATCGATCAGGATGCGATCCGATAACGCGTAGGCGTCCAACGTCACTTCGGTGTGATGGTGTGTGAATTTAAAGGCGTTTTGCAGCAGGTTTCCCACCGCCGAATAAAGCTGGTCACGGTCCCCACTGATGGCAAGCCCCTTATCCACAGCGGAAACTGTCAGTACGCAACCACGAACCTGCGCCGCAAGGTCAGCGGCATATTTCACTTCAGCGATAAAGTCGGCAACGGAAAACATTCTGGATTGTGCGGAAATTCCTGCTGCCGTACGGACCTCATCCAGAGAGCAAGCGATCAGATCGCGCAATCCGTCCAGGCTTCGCTCCAGGACCGACCCTGTGGCTCCGGACAGACTTAGATTTCCTGTTTTCGCCGCCGTAAACGCGAGCGTTGCAGTCTGAAGAAAGTTACGCAGTTCGTGCGCGAAAAGCCCCAGACGTTCATGCATCTCAATGGCTTGCCTGTCCGCAACAGCGAAATCGCGCTGATAGCTGAATTCGGCGACCGCATCGGCAATGGCGTTGTCCAGACAACGGTTGAGGGTGCGAAACTCATCGATCAGAAACGGCGCATCGCGCTCGTAGGCGAGATCTGTAATGGCCTGGCACAAGTCGCCATAGTCGTGAAC
>JBEKNG010000881.1:0-2786 GCA_049523075.1 Paraburkholderia sp. | reverse complement strand
ATGCTCCATCACATAGAAGCGGTCGGCCAGCGGCGCGGCAAAGCGGAAATTCTGTTCGACCATCACGATCGTGTAGCCGCGCGCCTTGAGCGTCACGATCATGCGCGCGAGCGCCTGCACGATGACCGGTGCAAGGCCCTCGGAGATTTCGTCTAGCAGCAACAGACTGGCACCAGTACGCAGGATGCGGGCCACAGCGAGCATCTGCTGCTCGCCACCCGAAAGCCGCGTGCCCTGGCTGACCCGGCGTTCCTGCAGGTTCGGGAACATCGCGTAGATTTCATCCAGCGACATCATGTGCGCGGCGTCACCAACCGGCGGCGGCAGCAGGAGGTTTTCCTCACATGACAGGCTCGAAAAGATGCCGCGCTCTTCAGGGCAATAGCCAATGCCGCAATGGGCGATGCGATGGGTAGACATGTCGATGGTCTCGCGTCCGCCGACGCGAATCGACCCGGTGCGCCGACCGGTGAGTCCCATGATGGCGCGCAGCGTGGTGGTCCGTCCGGCGCCGTTGCGGCCCAGCAAGGTGACGACTTCGCCCCGGTTCACGGTCAGATCGACGCCATGCAATATGTGGGATTCGCCATACCACGCTTGCAGGCCTGCGATCTCCAACGCGGGTTCCGCGCTGGTCACACCGCTGACTTCAACGTTCTCACGCTCCGCAATCGTGTTCATGCGTGCGCTCCGGTGAGCGCAGCATCGGCACTACCCATATAGGCCTGCATAACGAGCGGGCTCTTCGATACTTCGGCGTACGTGCCTTCGGCGAGCACCTCGCCGCGTTGCAGGACCGTGATCGTATCGGAGATGCCGGCGATCACATTCATGTTGTGCTCGACCATCAGAATGGTGCGGCCGCTCGAGACCTTCTTGATCAGAGCGGTCACGCGATCGACGTCTTCGTGGCCCATGCCCTGGGTCGGCTCGTCGAGCAGCATCAGTTCGGGCTCCATCGCGAGCGTGGTGGCAATTTCGAGGGCGCGCTTGCGGCCATAGGACAATTCGACCGTCAGCACGTCGGCGAAGTCGGTCAAACCGACCTGCGTGAGCAGATCCATGGCGCGGTCATCGAGTTGATGTAGCGTGCGTTCGCTCTTCCAGAAATGAAAGGCGGTGCCCAACGTGCGCTGCAAACCGATGCGCACGTTCTGCAATGCTGTCAGATGCGGAAACACGGCAGAGATCTGAAACGAACGGATGATGCCGCGCCGGGCAATTTGCGCCGGCCGTTCGCGGGTGATGTCGATATCGTTGTAGACGATCTGCCCCGCGGTGGGCACGAGAAATTTGGTTAGCAGATTGAAGCAGGTGGTTTTACCGGCGCCATTTGGGCCGATCAACGCATGAATCGAGCCACGGCGCACGCGCAGGTTGACGCCGTTGACGGCGACAAAGCCCTTGAACTCTCTCGTTAGTCCGCGCGTTTCGAGAATCGTGTCGCCGAGAATCATGTTCCCTTCCATGCGAAGTGAGGCGAAGCACTACGATCTTCCGCGCCAGAGGCTGCGCGATGTGTGACGGCGACGACACCCCCGTGCCGGTCGGTGGCGTGGTGCACCAATTACGGACGGTAGTCCATGGCGCCACACGGCATCGCGCCATTGTCGCGCCAATGATGCAGCGCATTCATCGGGATTTGCACTTAGTATGCGATGCGCGCCGACAAGCTGCGGCGCGCATCATGCTTGCATGTCACGCAATGGACATCGAATCCGCCGGGCGTGTTTGTGATGTTTTCCCGGTAAGACGTGCGCGACGGTCCTCGCGAATCATGTCGCTCGCGCGCTCGGCGATCATCAGCGTCGGCGAGTTGGTGTTGCCAGAAGTAATGGTCGGCATCACCGAAGCATCTACCACGCGCAAACCTTCGACACCAATCACGCGCAGACGCTGGTCGACGACGGCGGCGGCATCGTCCGCTGTGCCCATCCGGCAAGTGCCGACGGGGTGAAAGATGGTGGTGCCCACATTGGCGGCGGCCTGCTGGAGTTCCGCCTCGGTCTGAAACTGAATACCAGGGATAATTTCCTGCGGCCGATACGGGGCCAGTGCGCCCGCGGCCGCAATACGCCGCGTCAGACGCAGCGCATTGGCTGCGACGTGACGGTCGTAGTCCGTGGACAGATAGTTGGGCGCGATTAGCGGCGCTGCATGAGGCTCGGGAGAGACGATGTGAACACTGCCTCGCGAAGTGGGGCGCAACTGGCACACTGAGGCGGTAAACGCGTTGAAGCGATGCAACGGCTCGCCGAAGCGATCGAGTGAAAGCGGCTGCACGTGATACTCGAGATCGGGCCGGGTGAGCGAGCGGTCATCCGGGTCTGATTTCGCAAACGCGCCCAGCTGTGACGGCGCCATCGACATCGGGCCGCTCTGAAACAACGCGTACTGCAGGCCGATCATCAGCTTGCCCCACCAGTGCGCGGAAGCAGTATTGAGCGTACGCACACCGTCGACCTTGTACGCCATGCGCAATTGCAGATGGTCCTGGAGATTCTCGCCGACGCCGCGCAGATCCTGCACGACCTTGATGCCGAGATTCTGCAGCCGTGCACCGTTGCCGATGCCGGAGAGTTCGAGCAGCTGCGGCGAGTTGACCGCGCCGGAACTGAGGATGACTTCACAACGGGCTTTGGCCAGATAATCGGTGTCATTGCCGCGATATTCGACACCCGTGCATCGACGCCCTTCGAACACGATCCGCTGCGTGACGGCGCCGGTGATGATAGTCAGATTGGGGCGCTTGAGTGCAGGGCGCAGAAACGCTTTGGAGGCATTCC
>JBEKNG010000880.1:0-2787 GCA_049523075.1 Paraburkholderia sp. | reverse complement strand
GAGCGTGCCCAGGCGCTCGGCGGCGCCAGTGGGCCCTATGCGTTGCAAGCGGCGCTGGCTGCCTGTCACGCGCGTGCCCATAGCGCCGAGCAGACCGACTGGGCGCAGATCGTCGCACTGTATGAGGTGCTCGCGCGGGTCACTCCGTCGCCGGTAGTGGAGTTGAACCGGGCGGTGGCTGTCGGGATGGCGTTCGGTCCGGCGGCGGCGCTCGAGCTTGTCGACGTGCTGGCCGCTGACGCCGCGCTCGCGAACTACCACTGGTTGCCCAGCGTGCGTGGCGACTTGCTGGCGAAACTCGGGCGCATGGACGAGGCACGCGCGGAATTCAAGCGTGCTGCGGCGATGACACGCAATGCGCGCGAGCGCGAGCTGCTGTTGGAGCGTGCGCGGCACGGGGCGCGCTGAGCAGCGGCCCGCGTGGCTTTGAATCTGATCAAACCGATCGCGCGTCAGCGCACCCGTTACCCGACGCCGTGCTTAAACGGACAAAAACGCTGCCGCACCGAACAGAATGCCGGCCGCGGCAGTACCTAGCGACAGGTTGCGCAGCCACCTCTTGCGCGTGAGCAAGGTGATGGCCGTCAGCGCAATCGAGATCTGGATCAGCGTGGTGGCCTGGGCCCAGCGGTGGTGACCGTGCAACAGCTTTTCGCTTTGCGCCTCATTATTGGTCACATCCTTTTCGATCGCCTCGGCGTTGGCGCGAATCGGCTCTTTCTGCTGCGTGTACTTTTCGACATCCGCGAGGAATTTCGCGTGCGCATCGCTGCCCGGGGTCGACAGCGCGGCTCCGAGTTCAGCGAGGTTTTCTTTCTCACCCTTTGCCTGGTAGTACGACCATTGATTGGCGGCCTCGGTCTTCTTGATGGCCGCTTCGTTCTTGTAGTAAAGCGCGAGGTTTTCGCTGGTGCCGCTCTGGTAGGCGTAGATCGCGCCGATCGTGGCAAGGATGGCCGTCATCACCGCCATGCGGCTCGCAAACGGATCGGCATCCGCGTGAGCGTGATGCCCTTCGCCGACGTGCTCGACAGCATGATCATGCAGACCATGGACTTCATATTCATCAGACATGCAACACTCCGGAACACACTTATCTATTGAATTTTGCGCGGCAGACTCAGACGTCAACGATCACGAGCGTCCCGTGGCTGCCCGGCAGCATGCTAAAGCGGCACAAAGGCTTGCGCCAGATACATCTGGCCCGCTTCGGCCGCAATAGTTTCGCCTGCGACGCTGAGCCGCAACTGGCCGTTGATGACAAGCAGGCCCTCGTTGTAGTCGTGCGTCTCTTCGCCGCAGGCGCCAAAACTCGACGATGGCGCCCGCTACGTGGGGCTCAATCTTAGCGTGTTGTGTTCAGGATCGCGCAGTGCGAGTCGCGAGTTGCTCGACGAGAAAATCCACGAAACAGCGCACGCGGACCGACAGATGCCGTACATGCGGGTAGAGCAGCACGAAGGGGCGCGACGCGCCGCCGAGATCCGCCATGACCTCGACAAGGTTGCCGTTGCGCAGATCCTGCTCGACCACAAAACGATACGTCTGAAACAGCCCCGCGCCATGACGGGCGAGCGTCACGCCGCTGAGCACGTCGCCGCCGGACGAATAGCCACCCTCCGTGGTCAGGTCAACGAAGCCGTCGTTGTCCCGGAGCGTCCACGGAATGCGCCGGCCCGTCCTGGGCAGGTCGAACTGGATGCATTCGTGATGCTGCAGATCGTCGATCGAGCGCGGCGTGCCCGCCCGTTTCAAATAGCCCGGTGTGGCCACGACCACCAGTTCGGCATCTTCGAGCTTGCGCGCGATCAGGCTGGAGTCTTCCGGTGCCTTGCCGCGGATGGCGAGATCGTAGCTTTCCTCTGCGAAATCGATGTTGCGGTTGCTGACGTGCGCATCGACCCGGACCTCCGGAAAACGCTCACGGAAAAGCGGCAGGAGCGGCAGCACCCGATAGTGTGCGTAAGGTGTCGGCATACTGATCCGCAGCAAGCCGGCGGGCGCCGCCTGCTGCCCGGTGGCCTGGCGCTCTGCGTCCACCAGTTGCGAAAGTGCGCCGCTGCATTGTTCGAAATAGGTTCGGCCGGCATCCGTCAGGCGGATCTGCCGCGTGGTGCGCACGAACAGCCGCACTCCCAATCGTTCCTCCAGGCGCGATACCGACCGGCTCACCGCGGCGGGCGTGACGCCGGCCGCGGTGGCTGCCGAGGTGAAGCTCGCCAGTTCTGCAGCGAGGCAAAACAGCTCGATGCTGCCGAGCAGCAGGTCGTCGAATTGCCGTTTTGTATTCATTACACGATGGACGGAGTCGGGTGCCGATATGACGATTTGTTCGTCAAAACGGCATGAGTATAGTCCGTCCCACCGAGGTCGAGGAGACCGGTGGCTTCTTGCTGCGGCGCGCTTGCAGCGCCGCTTCGGCACGACCAGTTGACGCAAAAACTGAGCAGTCTCCGCGTCCACACCCGCCGCGCGAACCGGATCTCACATGGTGATGACGACACGCCCGCGCGTGCCGGCGGCGACGGCCTCGTAAGCCTCGCGGGTGCGCTCGAGTTCGAAGCGTTCGGCGATCGCCGGCGGCTGCAATGCACCGCTCTCGAAGCCTTCGACCAGCGCCGTCATCAGCGGGGCCGATTCGGCGACACCCAGTTTGGCGCTATCGACGCCGAACAGTTGAGTCTCGTTATGGTAGAAGTCGATCACGTCGAATTCGACGCGGCGCTTGCCGGTTGCGCTGATTTCGGCCACGCGTCCACGGCGTTTGACCAGACTCAACGCGGTTTC
>JBEKNG010000879.1:0-2793 GCA_049523075.1 Paraburkholderia sp. | reverse complement strand
GGTGTCGATGATCATCGAGCCGTGGTTTTCGTCGGCATCGACGCTGCCCCACAGGTTTTCGACGCCGGGCAAGCCGGCCCGCGGGTGGCCTAGCGGGGTGAGCCCCGGCGGCGGTTCTTGGGCCGCGACGCTGATGCCCTCCAGATCCGCCTTGAAACGGTAGCGCACGATCGGTTCGGCGCCGTTCGTGCCATGTTCGACGGCCGCTTCGCCGGAGCTCGGCGTAGCCCGTTCGACCTCGATCAGATAGTTCGCCACCAGCCCGCGCGGATTGAAGCGCACCAGTCCATTGAGCAGGCGCCCCGGTAGCGGCAGCGCTCGGCTGAATTCGGCGAGGATCCCCAGGTCGACGTGGTCGCCGGTCACGCTGATCAACTGGCCATGTTGCAGGGACGCCCTGCGGTAGTGGGCGGTCAGGGTCTTCAAGGTGAGCGTCCGGGTGAGCGGTGTGCCGTCGTCGAGCGGCGGCTGACCAAGCTCGGCGTGCATGTGGTTCAGTTGCAGCGTGTAGTCGCCAGATTCCGCCACCTCGACTTTCCAGGAGAAGGTCGCGTCCGGCACGTCGAGGCGCGGCTGGGTCGGACGTACGCGCATCGAGACATTGGTGCCGGCCAGCTCGCCGCTCGCCGATTTCATCCGGCCCTGGGCAAACTCGATCCAGATAGCGTTGTCGATCCGGCCCGCGAAGGTCTCGATCGGGAAATCCATGTAGTGGGCGAGGGTGGGCAGGTCGACCGGGCCGGTGGACACATAAGCCTGACCGGTCCAGTTGATCGGCTTGCCGATAGCCGACAGCGGGGCGTGTTTGAAGGCCGCGCGGAAATCGAGCGGGCCGTGCAGCACCTTACCGTCCGGCGGCGCTTGCAGTGCCAGGTGGTGGTTGTAGCCGTTATTGAGGATAGCCAGGCGGATGTTCTGCAGCGCCAGTTCGGGCGCGTCATGACGCGCGTCAATCCATCGCAGGGTGCCGCCGCGCAGCACGATGGCCTGTTGCCGCAGCAGCCATGTGCTGAAGGCGTCGTTGCCGGTGTGCGTGCTCGGCATCGTGACGCCGGCGACCGAGAGCGAGCCGTCGCCGCCACGCGCGATCAGCACGTCGGGCTGATCAACGATCAGGCTCGAGAGGATCGGCTTGAGTTGCCATAGCGAACTCCACGAAACGGTGGCGGTGGCGTGCGGGATATTGAGCCCGACCTTGCCGTCACGGTCGCGAATGGTCAGATTGGTGACGTCGATGCCGGGCTGAAAACCGGTCCAATGCGGCGCCAGTTTGCCGATGGTGAGTTGCGAGTGGATTTTCTCGGAAACAAGCGCTTCGATGCGCGGCCGGAACGCGTCGACCCGCGGCAGCAAGCCGTAGCGCAGTCCCATGAAGAGGACCGCCGCGATGAAGTAGATGACCAGCGCGATAGCCGCCAGCACCCTCAAGGTGTGACGCAGCACCACGTGGTGGTCGCCGCTCACTCGCCTGACATGTCCGGGTTCGTGTGGCGCGGCGGATTCGTTTCGCTCGGACATGCTGCGGCGGGGGTGGACGTATGGTAGTTTTGCGGTCTGACGACGAAATGTAACACACGGGCCAGCCTCGACGAACATCCTTCAAAGCCTGTGCCCACGCCCTCTCGCGACCTGCGCGATGTGGCGCACGGCTCCGTGATGAGACGGATGAAGCAACCAGCGATCCCGACCTTTGATGACCGACGCCACACTCCTGAGTTTCACCTATTCACGCTATGCAGCGCGCGCGCTGGCGGCCCGTCCTGAACTCGCCCAGCGAATCGCGGCGCTGGCTGCGGGGCCTCTGACGCGCGAGCGGATCGAAGCCCGTTTCGATGAACTGTGCGCGACGCAGGTGGGCGCCGCTGGCGTTCCGTTGACCGACGACGGCCTCAAACGGGCGCTGCGCCAGTTGCGCACGGAGGTGTTTTGCGCCGTGATGGAGCGTGACCTTGCCGGCCGTGCGGACGTCGCCGAAGTAACCGGTGCGATGACCGATCTGGCCGAAACGACCATCCAGCGGGCTTTGGCGGTGCTGTCCGCCGATCTCGAAGGGTTGTATGGCGAGCCGCGGGGCCCGCAAGGCGAGCGTTTGACACTCGGCGTGGTCGGCATGGGCAAGCTGGGTGGACGCGAGCTGAACGTCTCCTCGGATATCGACCTGATCTTCATTTATGAAGAAGACGGCGAGACCGCCGGCGGCCAGCGTTCGCCAATTGCGACTCAGGACTTTTTTACCCGGCTGGGCAAACGGCTGATCGCGGCTCTTGCCGAAGTGACCGCCGACGGCTACGTGTTCCGCGTCGACATGCGGCTGCGGCCGAACGGCGATTCGGGACCGCTCGTGTGTAGTCTCGGCATGCTCGAAGAGTATTTTTACGTGCAGGGCCGCGAGTGGGAACGCTATGCATGGATCAAGGGGCGGCTCGTGTCCGAAGGCGGCAGCGACGCCGCGCGCCGGCTGTCGAAGCAACTCGATGCGATCGTCACGCCGTTCATCTACCGCCGTTATCTCGACTTCGGCGTGATCAGCGCGATCCGCGCGTTGCATCTGCAGATCCGCCAGGAGGCGCAGCGTCGCGCGTCGATGCGGCCTGACAAGGCCGACGACATCAAGCTCGGCCGCGGCGGCATTCGTGAGATCGAATTCAGCGCGCAGGTGTTCCAGTTGATTCGTGGCGGTCAGGATGCCGCTTTCCGCGTGCGGCCGACGCTCGCCGTGCTGCGCCACGCGGCGGCGCACGGCCTGATTGCATCGGCCGTGTGTGTGAAGCTCTCGCATGCCTATCGTTTTTT
>JBEKNG010000878.1:0-2795 GCA_049523075.1 Paraburkholderia sp. | reverse complement strand
CCTACCAGCCAGTGCCATTCCGGCACCGTGGTGAACGACACGTATTTGTCGCGCGTGGAGGTCTCGCCCAGCGTGGCGTCGGCCGAGCGGTATTCGAGCTGGCCTTGCTGCATGTCGAGCATCTGCTTGTAGGGCGCGTTGGCGTCGTCGGCGAGTTGGCCGGCAGCGGCCGGATGCACGATGAATTTGCCGCGGTCCGCGCCATTCGCCGCATTGAGCACGAAGTAATAACCGCTGTCGCCGATCTTGAGCTGGCTGATGCCGTCCTGGACCGACTGGATCTGCGCGCCCACATCGACGCCCACGAAAAGAGCGCCGATGACCCGCCCGCTTGTATCGGTGATGGGCCGGTACTGGGTGATGTAACGCTTGCCGAACAGGGCAGCGAGCCCCGTGTAGGGCTTGCCGGCGAGGATCGGGGCATAGGCCGGGCCGCTGCGGTCGAGCAGCGTGCCGACCGCGCGGCTACCGTCCTGCTTCTTCAGCGACGTGGTCACGCGAATGAAGTCGTCGCCGGTGCGCGCGAAGACGGTGGCGATGGCGCCGCTATTTTGCAGAAACTGGTCGGGGATCGAGAAGTCCATGTTGAGGACTTTGTCGCCGGCCTTGATGGTGGGCGTAGCGACGCCGTTGATGTCGACTTTCTGGGTTTCGTCGAGCGTGTAAGTGGCTGGCAGGAGGCTGGCGAACAGCGTCATGGCGCGGCCGACTTCAGCCGAAAGCCCCTTGTCAAACAGGGCGATCATCGCGGCGATCGAGCGGTCTTTTTCGGCGATACGCGCCAGCACCTGCTCGCTCACCTGCGCGCCAGCCGAGCGGGTGAGGGCCCATGTAAAGGCGGCGAATATCAGCGCCACCAGCGCGCACGACAGCACGGCGAGCCTGGCGCCGACACTTGCGCGACGCAAAGAGAAGATTTCCACGGGGTTTCTGCGTGTAAGGATGAGGAAGGTGGCGCAGTCCGTGCGTCGTGACGGACCGCGCTATGACTCCATTTACGGCAGATTTCCCGATATCTTGAGATTGGGAACGCGGACTTTCTCTCATCAGCTAGTCCCCTTTGCCCCACGCCAGGTGCGCAGCAACAGCGCATTGGTGACGACGCTGACGCTTGAAAACGCCATCGCCGCGCCCGCCAGCATCGGATTCAGCAGGCCGAACGCGGCGAGAGGAATGCCGATCAGGTTGTAGACGAACGCCCAGAACAGATTCTGCTGGATCTTGCGCCAGGTACGGCGCGAGATATCGATGGCGTCGGCGACGAGTGCCGGGTCGCCGCGCATCAACGTGATGCCGGCCGCGTGCATGGCGACGTCGGTGCCGGTTGCCATCGCGATGCCGAGATCGGCGGCGGCGAGCGCGGGGGCGTCGTTGATGCCGTCGCCCGCCATGGCGACGATGCCGGTGGTGCGGATCTTCAGATCGCGGATGACGCGGGCTTTGTCTTCCGGCAGCACTTGAGCGTGGAATTCCTCGATGCCGAGCGCCGCTGCGACGCTGGCCGCGCTGCCGTGGTTGTCGCCGGTCACGAGGACGCTGCGGATGCCCATTTGTTTGAGCCGTTCGATTGCGGCGCGTGCGGTCGGCTTGACGGTATCGCCGAAGGCGAGCAATGCGAGTGCGGTGGGCGGCGTAGTTTTGCCGCTCGTGCCGTTCCCCACGCTCATCAGCCATGAGACTGTGTTGCCGGCGCTTTCGAGTTGCTTCGCGCGGGCCGTTAGGGCGGGGGGCAACACGATGTCCAGTTCGTTTAGCCAGCGCGTGCTGCCGATCGCCAGCGTTCGGCCTTCGATCTCCGCTTCGACGCCACGTCCCGGCACGGCACGCGCGCTGGACACGGCTCCAGTGAAGAGGCGGCCGTGAGAAGTGCCTTCGCGGTGCGCCTTGGACGCGTCCGCCATGGCGATGCCGACGACCTTCGCATGGGCAGCCATCACCGCGACGCCCGACCCGTCGGCGTCACCAGACGTAGCGGCTTCGCCAGCGTCCATTACGCGCCTCATCGCCCCGTCGTAAGCCTTCACCACCGCTCGCGCGAGCGGATGATCGCTTTGCCGCTGCACGGCCGCGGCGAGCGCCAACGCCTCGTCCCGCTCGATCCCGATCGGCTCGAAAGCTGTCAGCGACGGTTGGCCCACGGTCAGCGTTCCGGTCTTGTCGAAGGCGACGATATTGACGCGGTGGGCAATTTCCAGCGCCGCGGCGTCCTTGATCAGCAACCCATGGCGCGCAGCTACACCGGTGCCCGCCATGATTGCGGCCGGCGTTGCCAGACCGAGCGCGCACGGGCAGGCAATCACCAGCACTGCGACCGCGTTGAGAATGGCGGTCTCGCCGCCCGCTCCCGCGATTAGCCAGCCGACCAGCGTGAGCAAGGCGATCACCAGAATCGCAGGCACAAAAATCTCGCTCACCCGGTCGACCAGCCGCTGGATCGGCGCCTTCTCAGCCTGGGCGGTCTCGACGAGGCGGATGATCCGCGCGAGCGTCGTTTCTGCGCCGATCGCCTTCGTCGTCACGGTGATCGCGCCTTCGCCGTTGATCGAACCCGCCGTAACCGGATCGTCCGGTTGCTTTGGCACGGGCAGGCTCTCGCCGGTGATCAGCGATTCATCGATGTGAGTACGGCCTTCGAGCACCGCGCCGTCCACCGGTACGCGTTCGCCTGGCCGCACGACCACGATCATGCCAACCCGCACCTGCGCGAGCGGCAACTCGTGTTCCTCGCTGCCGAGGCGGATGCGCGCCCGCTCGGGCCGCAGCGCGTTGAGCGCGCGGATCGCGTCGGTGGTCTG
>JBEKNG010000877.1:0-2797 GCA_049523075.1 Paraburkholderia sp. | reverse complement strand
GCTCACGCAAAGCGGCGATTACTATGGCTACAGCCTCGCACTCGGCAGCGCGGACGTGACCCTGCTCGCGCTGACCAACGCCTACCGTGCGCTGGCGAATGACGGCGTCGCCGGGCCTCCGGTGGATCTGCCACGCCGCCAGGCCGGGCCCGCCGACACAGCAGGCAAGATGGCGCAGCGCGTCTTTAGCGCCGACGCGAGTTTCATCATCACCACGATCTTGTCGGACAACAACGCGCGCACCCGCACCTTCGGCTTCGATAGCCCGCTCGCCACGCGCTTCTTCTCCGCGGTCAAAACCGGCACCAGCAAAGATATGCGCGATAACTGGACCGTCGGCTTCACCTCGCGCGATACGGTGGGCGTGTGGGTTGGCAATGCAGACGGCACGCCGATGTGGGACGTGTCCGGCGTGACCGGCGCGGCACCCGTGTGGGCCGCGATCGTCGGCTACCTGCATCGGCGTTTGCCGAGTACGCCCCCCGCCGCGCCAACCGGTGTGATTCAGACGCACGTCACGTTTGAAAACGGCGTCGAACCCGCGCGTGACGACTGGTTCGTGCGCGGTACGCAAACCCCTGTCGTCGAGCTCGCAACGGATGCCGGCGCCGCCGCGCAGCGTGTCTCGACGCGCGGCGCAGCGCACATCGGCGCGCCCACCGACGGCACGATCTTCGCGCTGGACCCTGACATTCCTGCGTCGCGACAGCGTATTTCATTTGAACGCGCAAGCGGAACCTCTACGCAGAGCGCATGGCGCCTCGACGGCAAGACGCTCGGTCACGCATCGCGCGTGCCCTGGTTGCCATGGCCAGGGCATCATCTGCTGGAACTGCTGGATGCTGGCGGTAACGTCGCCGATGCGGTGCGCTTCGAAGTACGCGGCGCGGTAGCCCGCACGCCCGGCACTGGCACTGGCACTGGCACTGGCACTGGCACTGGCAAGATCCCAGCACCGATCGCGTCACGAAGGCCTACGAAATAATCAAAAGGTTTAAATAGTGTCCACAATGATTTACTTGTCACGAATCGATCGGTATAAATCGGCGGTTTTCACAAGAAGGGCGCGCAATTTGTCCTATGCTTAAGCGCAGCGCGTGCTGACTGGATGCGTCGTCCGTTCCCGGCTACCTTTTTTTGCCCTCAATGGAGTGCTTGCCATGCTGAAGAAGCTGCTCATGCTTTGCGTTGCTTTGGCTCTGTCGCTGTCAGCCGGCTTCGCCGCTGCGGTGGAAGTCAATTCCGCCGACCAGGCGACGCTTGAAACCGTCAAGGGCATCGGCCCGGTTCATGCGAAAGCGATAATCGACGAACGCACCAAGAACGGCCCGTTCAAGAATGCAGACGATCTCGCCACACGCGTAAAGGGCATCGGCACCAAGTCGGTGACTAACCTCGAAGCAGCAGGCCTCACGATCAACGGCTCATCCACACCGCCGAGCGGCACCAAGGCGGCCGCGAAGTCAGGCACGGCGAATACGACGGGCACCAGCGCACCTGCAACGAAGACCCAGGTTGCCACATCGACTGCGACCAACACGGCGCCCCCGCCGGCCACCGCCGCGAGTGCGCCTGCTGCAGCGTCCGGCAGCAAAACCACGAAGTCGAAGAAGAAGAGCAAGGCGGCTGCGTCCGAAGCGGCCGCTGCCTCGGCCCCTGCCACAGCGGCTGCAAGCGCACCCGCCGAAGCATCGGGCGGCAAGGCTTCGAAGTCGAAAAAAGCAAAGAAGAGCAAGGCTGCATCGGCTGCCGCAGCTTCGGGCACCTGATATTCGTCAAACGGAAGCGGTAACGTAGTTCACCTGATCGCATACAGCATCGACCACGCCCTGCTTCCTATCCATCCGGTGCCGCGCAACCGCGCGGCGTTTTCACCCGCCGGCGTCAGTACCAGGCGCCGGCATTCAAGAGAGACCGTCATGAGCCTACTCGACACATTTGGTTCCTTGCTCGGCCAGTCGCCCCAAGGCGGCGGCGGACAGCAGGCCCTCATCAGCACCGCACTTGAATTCGTCAACAACCAGCCGGGCGGCCTGAATGGCCTGATCCAGCAGTTCAAGGACAAAGGCGCTGGCGACATCATCAGTTCGTGGATCAGCAACGGCGAGAATCAGCCAATCGCCGCAGATACGCTGCATAGCGTGCTCGGCTCGGATACCGTCACCAATCTCGCGGCCAAGGCCGGCGTGCAGCCTGATCAGATCACGGGATTGCTGTCGCAGATCCTGCCGCACGTCGTCAACGCCGCGACGCCCACCGGTGAAGTCCCCGCCGAAGGCCAACTGAACGCGACGAGCGTGCTCGGCGCGCTCGGCGGTCTGGAGTCGCTGCTCGGCAAGGGCAACGCGTAACATCCGAACCTACCAATCGCGGGGCGCCGGTTCGGGCCTGCCGCGATGCATACGGCTCGGCAAATAAAAAGGGCAACGAATCGAAATTCGTTGCCCTTTTGCATTCGCCCGTCAGGCAGCTTAACCGCGTCCTCCCCTGCAGATTGGGCCGCGCCGGGGACTGCGTAGTGCCCAGGTCAAGCCTCGCACTACCTGACAACACCTGGCGATACCTGCGACACCTCGCGATACCTGGCACCGGTCAGCACGACCAGACCATACCAGGGGACACCAGCCATACCGCTTAGTGCACGACCCGGTCGAACACCAGCTTGCCGTCCTCGACCTCGACCGGAATCACATCCTTCGGGCCGAACTTGCCGGCCAGAATCAGCTTTGCGACCGGATTCTCGAGCTCCTGCTGGATCGCGCGCTTCAACGGCCGCGCACCGAACAGCGGGTCGTAG
>JBEKNG010000876.1:0-2800 GCA_049523075.1 Paraburkholderia sp. | reverse complement strand
CCGCCGCTGCGCCTCGCGTTGCGTCACCGATCGCACCTGTGCCTGCAAACACCGAAGCAGCCACGCCGAACTACAGTTCACGCGCGCGCAGCATTACACCGACCTCGCCACCGGTTCAAGCCGCAACGCCAGCCTCCGCCCCTACCCTATCGAACGTCGTGCGCTTCCCCGGCTTGGCTGCGGCAAACATAGCGAGCATCGAGGCTCACTACACACGCGAGCCGCTGGAATCCCCCGTCGACAATCTCGACGACGACCCGCTCGATCACGCCCCGGCCTCATCTGCAGCCCAAGGCGCCGCGCCGACTTTCGACGAATCCGACAACGAAACCTACGACGCAATCCCCGACGCCCCCCTGGACGAACCCACCTCCGCACCGCTCAGCCTGTCGCGCAGCGAACCGGCCAACGAACCCGTCGCACCTCGCCCGCCCGTTCGCGGCCACGCACCGACCGTGTTCGAATTCCATGCACCCGCGGCGTCGAGGGTCGAACTGCCGACGCTCGACCTGCTCGCGCGCGCCGACACCGATGTCGAACCCGTCTCCGAAGAACGGCTCGCCGAAACCGGCCAGTTGATCGAACAGCGCCTGCAGGAATTCAAGGTGCCGGTGACAGTGGTGGGCGCATCGGCCGGCCCAGTGATCACGCGCTTTGAGGTCGAGCCCGCGCTCGGCGTGCGCGGCAGCCAGATCGTCGGCCTGATGAAAGACCTGTCGCGCGGCCTTGGTCTCACCTCGATCCGCGTGGTCGAAACGATTCCCGGCAAGACCTGCATGGGCCTCGAATTGCCGAACGCAAAGCGCCAGACTATCCGCCTGTCCGAGATCCTTGAGGCGAACGTCTATCAGCACTCGCACTCCATGCTCACGCTCGCAATGGGCAAGGACATCACCGGCCACCCCGTGGTGGCCGATCTGGCCAAAGCGCCGCACATGTTGGTCGCCGGCACGACCGGCTCGGGCAAATCGGTGGCAATCAACGCGATGATCGTGTCGTTGCTCTACAAGGCGACGCCCGAAGAAGTGCGGCTGATCATGATCGATCCGAAGATGCTCGAACTGTCGGTCTACGAAGGCATTCCGCACCTGCTCGCACCGGTTGTCACGGACATGAAGCTCGCCGCCAACGCGCTCAACTGGTGCGTCGGCGAAATGGAGAAGCGCTACCGGCTGATGTCGGCGGTCGGCGTACGCAACCTCGCGGGCTTCAACCAGAAAATCCGCGACGCCGAGGCCGCCGGCAAGAAGCTCGGCAATCCTTTCTCGCTGACACCCGAAGCACCCGAGCCACTCGCCACGCTGCCGTTGATCGTGGTCGTGATCGACGAGCTGGCCGACCTGATGATGGTCGCAGGCAAGAAGATCGAAGAACTGATCGCGCGTCTCGCGCAAAAAGCGCGCGCGGCCGGCATCCACCTGATCCTGGCCACGCAGCGTCCGTCCGTCGACGTGATTACCGGCCTTATCAAGGCCAACATTCCGACACGGGTTGCCTTCCAGGTCTCGTCGAAGATCGACTCGCGCACGATTCTCGACCAGATGGGCGCCGAATCGCTGCTCGGCCAGGGCGACATGCTGTTCCTGCCGCCCGGCACCGGCTATCCGCAGCGCGTGCACGGCGCGTTCGTCGCCGACGAGGAAGTGCATCGGATCGTCGAATATCTGAAGCAGTTCGGCGAGCCGCACTACGAAGAAGGGATTCTCGACGGTCCCGCCTCCGAAGGGGCGACCCAGGACCTGTTCGGCGACTCGCCGGACGCCGAAGCCGACCCGCTCTACGACGAAGCCGTGGCCTTCGTGGTGCGCACGCGGCGCGCGTCGATCTCGTCGGTGCAGCGGCAATTGCGCATCGGCTACAACCGCGCAGCGCGGCTCGTCGAGCAGATGGAGACAGCGGGACTGGTGTCGTCGATGGGCGTCAACGGCAGCCGCGAAGTGCTCGCACCGGGACCAGCTGAATAAGCGGTACGGGCGCGCGGCGCTCGCCCCTTAAGCAAAACGGGCCTCGGACGCATTCATGCTTCCGAGGCCCGCTTCGTTTTAATCAAGCTCGCTCTATGACATTACGCTGTACGGCGCTCCGTCCAGAACGCTTCTTCACGCCGCATCAAGACACAACTTCAAGACGGCGAAACCCACTTGAAATCGACCGGCGAACCAATTTCGATCTCCTTCGGATTCGCTTCGAGCAGGCCGCTCTGCTGATCGCGCCGGAACACGTAGGCCGTATCGCTATTCTGATTGCCGACGATCAACCAGTTGCCGGTCGGATCGATCGCAAACTCACGCGGCGACTTGCCAAGGCTCGATTGGCGGCCCACCAGTTTCAGATGACCGTTGGCCTGGTCAACCGAGAAGATCACGATATCGTTCGCGTCGCCCCGATTAGTTGCATAGAGGAACCGTCCATCCGGCGACAGATGGATCGCCGACCCGCCCACCGCGCCCTTGAAGCCGGGCGCGGTCAGCGGCAAGACCTGCAGCAGCTTAAGCTTGCCGTCGTTGTAGCTGAACGTGCTGACAGTACCGGCCAGCTCACTTATCAGATAGGCGTATTTGCCGTCCGGCCCAAACACCAGGTGACGCGGACCGGTGCCGGCTTTCACATCCGTATAGCGCCACTCGGTCGGACCAAACAGGCCCCGGCTGCCATCCGGCGTGTAGCGGTACGAATAGAGCTTGTCCGCGCCGAGATCCTGCGCAAACAGATACTGGCCGTCCGGCGAGAACACCGTCGAATGCACATGCGAGTTGTCCTGACGACCCTTCACCGGACCGCCGCCTTCATGATGCACGGT
>JBEKNG010000875.1:0-2801 GCA_049523075.1 Paraburkholderia sp. | reverse complement strand
GAGGTCGGCTACTTGAAGCCAGACCGCCGGATATTTAAATGGACTTGCAAGCGGCTGGGTGTTGCTCCTGAAAACACGCTGATGATCGGAGATACGCTTAGCGCGGACTACGATGGCGCACTTGCCGCCGGTATGCGCGCGATCCACCTACGGCGACCAGACGAAACGGACGGTGGTCAAGGATGACCCGAGTTTTGCCCTCGGGTGCGCGCTTGCCCGAGCTACAGGTCAAGTGCGCGCGCGAGCGCGAGCCGACACCTTGGATACGCCGCTATTACCGCACACATCGCCTGCGAGTCGAGGCGATGAGTTTACTAGGCGAGCAAAATACTGTACGTTTACGGTCCTTCCCCAATTACGGTGGGTCAGAATCGCATGTCCAACTGCCCGTACAGGAACAGGATAGCGTGCTTGAAGCGCTGCTTGTTGCGGTAGCCTCGCGCCTTCACCCGCATCGCGCGAATCTGGCTATTCAGACCTTCGGCACGCGCGTTGGAAGCACGTTCCCTGATGGCGTTCAGGATGCCCCACAGCCGGTTTTCTATCTGCGTGGCGACCCGGGTTAGCGCCGGTATTGCGGCTTCTCGTGCCGCCGCTATCCAGCGCTTCCACTTGGCGCCGGTATGGGACGTGTATGGCTTGTACCAGAGTTCGCGTGCGCGTTCTTTAAACGTCCAGACAACGGCAGTATCAATCAGGCTAGCAGACAGGGTATCCAGCTTTTCGCGCTGGTCCTTTGAGAGGTGAGTGCCTCGCTTTAGCCAGTGATAGCGCGTACGGTGTATCGTCTTTCGCAGACTATTGTCGACACGGTGCAATTCGCGTTTGCGGGTCTGGTCGAGCGCCTCGGACAGATTCTTCGCAATATGGAAATGGTCGAAGGCGACCTTCCTGTCGGCATCGGGCAAGTGCTCGAACGCAGCTTTCAGGTAGGCCGGATTCATGTCCATCGTAAGCGTTGCGATCCGATTCAGCTCGCGCCTGTTCAAGCGGCTCAGGTAACGCGACAGGCTTTCATTGTCGCGGCCATCCTCAACGGCCAGAATGCGATTTTCGTCGGACACCAGGGTGACGTATTCCTGCCTTCCCTTGAAGCTGATTTCGTCCACGCCGACATGCTTCGCTGGGGACGGAGTGCGGCGCGCGAGACCGCGCTTAACCGCCCGTTGCAGAATGCCATCGATTGCATTCCAGCTCAGTCCAAGCTGCCGGCTGACGGCCTGAATGGACGCCTCACGCAACCAGTCCAGCACATGCATCTCGAAGGCACCCGTATAACGACTGCCGGACTCAGCCCACGGCACTGCTACCGTGACGCAACCGTGCTCCTTGCATTCGACACGGGGCACGTCTGCAACGATGATTGTTGGATATTCGCAGGTATCAAGATGGCGCCATCGCCTGGGTCGTACATCGTAACGCGGGCAGCGCCGGCCACACTGCGGACAAACGAGACGTGCATTGGCCCGTACGCCAATGCGCACAATCACGGCCTTCTCGAGTTCGTCGAGCGTGACCGACATAACCTGCCAGGGGGAAGACAGCTTCAGAAGCTGGGTGTAAAGCGCGTGTTCACTCATTGGAAAACAACTCGATCAACAACGCCGCATATCATGCCCGAATTGCTTCTTTGGCCATGGTTTTTCACCCACTCAAATTGGGGAAGGACCTCATCCATACAGTATGCGTTAGGCCCGAGTGAACAACAAATCAACGAGTCCCGCTCCGTCAACGGTGCGGCAGCCTCACCGGCCAGCGAGATGTGTTGATGCTGGACAACGCTCAGACGACAGGACGCTCGGCGCATTCCCTCAGGAGCGCGCACATCCGCCAACGATGGTCGCGGTCGTGCTCGATGAGCTGCTCGATCAGGCGATAGACTCCTACTTCGCGGTCATCGCGGACGAGACCGGTCCGCAAGAAGGATTCGTCGCTCGTTGCCTGCAAACGCGCTATCAAGTCGCGCCGTAATTCGCCGAATTCACGAATCGCCTGATCGCCATCGCGCAGGTCGTAGCGCCGTTCGCTCGGCCAGCCGTCGATGGCCACCGGCATCAGGCGGCAGCGCTCCTCGGTCAGCACCCCGACGATCCACGGCGTGTAAAGCTCGCTTTCGCAATCCCTCACATGCCAGAGGTGCTCAAGCAGCGACAGATTGTCTGTGGCAGGTGTCCGGAGGAGCAGGTCTCGTGACAGACCACGGAAGGATTTTTCGAGGAACTCCGACATTTCGCCGAGTTGGTTCAGCAGGAAGGTCCTTGTGGTGGTCGTCATTTTTTATCGTCTAGGCAGCCGTGCCCATTGTTAGTGCGGGGTGATCTAGCCCTCGGTGCCCCGCTTGGATTGTGGACGATTCGGCTGCGAATGTCGAACGACCGCAGTTGGTTCTACGGGCGTTGGCGAGCCTGGGTCATTCACGGAAGCGCCCAAGTTTAAACTAGATGGCGAACGCGGAAAGCTGTTAGAGATGACGTCAGCAGATCGACCACTCAATGTTTAGTGCCCTAAAGCACGAGATCCGTGACCCACAATCATTTCAAATCGACCGGAGAAGTAGTGTGAATAAAGCCGCTTCTAGAGCTGTAGTTTTTGTCGCTGTTCTCACGTCGCAAATCGCTGTGGCCCAGGTCACGACCGTGCCGGTCAGTACCGCCGGCTCTCCAGCGGTCGCCAAGAAGACAATTGAAGCTCTCGTTTCTACGATGCCTGCGCCGCCTGATGTGACCAAAGACGAACTGGCGGCCAAGCACGAGATCGCTTATTCGAACGTGTGGGCCGATGACAAGGGCCAAACGCATATT
>JBEKNG010000874.1:0-2803 GCA_049523075.1 Paraburkholderia sp. | reverse complement strand
CACCGCCATTCCGCTTGCCCGCTGACATGCTCGTCGAGCATCTCCAGGCTATGATTTGTCATCGATTACTAACAAAAAAACGAACAAGGGGAAGACAGAATGACGAAAATTTTTTCGCGCGATGAGCTCGGGGAGTTATTTGCCTCGTTTTACGGTATGGACGGGGGAAACCTGAAAGCGCCCCTATGGGTGTGCGGCATCGAGCACGGATCGACGGCTGAGCATCTGTGCGAAGCCCCGCGTGAAGAGAAGGCGGGCCACTGGACGGCCGAAAAGAAAGATGGCCTCCGCATTAGATCGTGGCCCTACTGGCGAAATATTTCGAAAATTATTGTGGCTACGGCAAGGGGCGCGCAAAGCGAGTCGGAGCTGAAGGTCAATGCGGTCCCACACTGGGAAGTGTATCGGGACAACCATCTCCACACTCTTCATGGCTGGGACTTCAAGCTCAACCTGTTTCCCCTGCAATGCTCGTCGGTATCAGCAGCGGACTGGACCGAATATCACGGTCAACAGCCTGAACTGGCGAACAAAGAGTCGTACCGCCAGCTTTGCCGGGATGGAGGCCGCTTTGCGTTTATCAGGCGCACGGTCGATTATCACCGACCAAAGGTGATTTTCGCCAGCGGCGTGCAATTTCGAAGCGACTTCGTAGATGCATTTGGTTTTGAAGGTTCGCCCAGGGAAATCCACATTGAAGACGGGAATCAAGCCCGTACGCTCTTCGCATATGAACGCAACGACGCGCGAGGAGGCAAGATGACTCTTGTGGTCTCGCCCTTCCCGGGTTCTCGCCACGGCCTCAATTCGAACAAGTTGATGGAAGAGGCGGGTAAAACCCCTGTCGCAGTACTTCAATGCGGACGATTTTGATCCCGATCGCTTGGGCCGGCAATGAACGAGCAATGTGAGACGAGCAGGAGGGAGTCCTCCGAGCGGAGGTTGCGATAATGAATCCGCACTTCACGCGGTTTTTCATCGACGACATGCGCAACCCTCCCGAGCGGGGATGGGCAGTCGCCCGCAGCTCGCGCGAGGCCATCGACCTACTGCAGGTCAACGGCTGCCCGAAGCAGATTTCGTTTGATCACGATCTAGGCGGTGACGACACGGCGATGGTCGTCGTGAAATGGATGATAGAAAGGGATTTGGACGGTGACGGGAAATTCATACCAACAGATTTCACGTTTCGCGTGCACAGTGCAAATCCGGTGGGGAAAGCGAACATTGAGGGATTGCTTGGTGCATATCTGCGGCAACGAACGAGAACGAATCGTACTTCCTGATTCGCATGCACGTTCCACGACGCGCAGCCTCGATTGCCAACGATCCGGGCGACGACATTGAAGGACTGGTATTGGCCGATTTCAGCCATTGGGCTTGCGACGCAGCATGACATACTATAGTGGACCCCGAATCTGAGACGGTGGTTTAAGCTGTTATCCGTGAAAGGATGATGGCAAATGAGTGAAGGCAAAAAACGTAGGGTGCACACAGCGGAGTTCAAGGCCAAGGTGGGCCTGGAAGCGGTGCGCGGGTTGAAGACGGTGACGGAAATTGCACAGGAGTATGGCGTGCATCCGGTGCTGGTCGGCCAATGGAAAAAGGAAATTCTGGAGAATGCCGGGGCCTTGTTCGACGCCAGGCGCGGCCCCAAGCCAGTGGACGAAAGCAGCCCGGAGGACAAGCTGTATGGTGAGATCGGACGGCTGAAGATGGAAGTGGACTGGCTTAAAAAAAAGCTGGGGCAATGAGCCGGGAGGCACGCCTGGACTGGATCGAAGCGGGGCACGCGGAACTGTCGCTGGTGCGCCAATGCGAATTGGCGGGCGTGCCTCGGGCGAGCGTGTACCGGCGGATGGATGCGGCAAACAGGCAAGCGCGCGAAAAGGAAGAGGATCTGAAGCTGCGTGGGCTGATCGACGAGCAGTACACCAACCGGCCTTTTTACGGCAGCCGGCGCATGGTGGTATTCCTGCGGGCTTGCGGCCATCGGGTCAACCGCAAGCGCGTGCAGCGCCTGATGCGTGAGATGGGTTTGGCGGGCATGGCGCCGGGGCCGGCGACCAGCAAACCGCATCCGCAGCATAAGGTTTATCCGTACCTGCTGCGCGGCGTAGCAGTGACACGGCCGAACCAGGTGTGGTCGACGGACCTGACTTACATCCGCCTGGCGCGGGGCTTCGCCTATCTGGTCGCGATTATCGATTGGTATTCGCGGCGCGTGCTGTCCTGGCGCATCAGCAACAGCATGGACGCGTCATTCTGCGTGGACTGTCTGGAGGATGCCTTACGCCATCATGGAAGACCGGCGATGTTCAACAGCGACCAGGGCTCGCAGTTCACCAGCACGGTCTTTACCGATGTGCTCAAGCGCGAAGGCGTGACCATCAGCATGGACGGGCGTGGGCGGGCACTGGACAACATCTTCGTCGAGCGTCTGTGGCGCAACGTGAAATATGAGGATGTGTATCTGAAGGGATACGCCAACATGGCGGAACTGACTGTGGGCCTGGCGCAGTACTTCGCGTTCTACAATGCAGAGCGTCCGCATCAGGCTTTGGGCTACCAGACGCCCGACCATGTCCACAGCACTGGCGTTGGCGGCGGTGCATTGATCGTCGACAGATTTGGCGACAATGACGAGAAGTCACAGGAAAAGAGCAGTACGGGGCAGCGCCGGGCAGCTGACGAAGTCGCAATGGGCACAGCTTAAATTAGCCGCCAAAGTGTCTTGACTGATGGGTCCACTTTATACAAACGGCTGCTTTATATCAACAAGCCGTCATTCAACCGCTCATTG
>JBEKNG010000873.1:0-2806 GCA_049523075.1 Paraburkholderia sp. | reverse complement strand
CCGATGAAGTTAGCCACCTGGAACGTCAATTCCCTCAAAGTCCGCCAGCAGCACGTCATCGACTGGCTCGAAACGAGTCAGACCGACGTCCTCGGCCTGCAGGAACTCAAACTGACCGACGACAAATTCCCGCGCGCCGAGCTCGAAGCGAAGGGCTATCGGAGCTGGTTCGCCGGCCAGAAGACCTATAACGGCGTGGGAATTCTGGTGCGCGAAGGCATCAGCGTCGACGAAAGCACTATCGTGCGCAATATCCCCGGTTTCGAAGATCCGCAGCAACGTGTGATTGCCGCGACAATCGAGGGCGTACGGGTAATCTCCGCCTACTTCCCCAACGGTCAGGCGCCGGGCACTGACAAGTTCGCTTACAAGCTGCGCTGGCTTGAAGCGCTGCACGACTGGCTGGTGAGCGAACTCAAGCAGTATCCCAAGCTCGCACTGGTCGGCGATTACAACATCGCGCCGGAAGATCGCGATGTCCACGATCCGAAGGCATGGGAAGGGCAGAACCTGGTATCGCCCGAAGAACGCGCCGAATTCATCCGCCTGATCGGACTGGGGCTTACCGACGCGTTCCGCATGTTCGATCACCCGGAGAAAGTGTTCTCGTGGTGGGACTACCGCATGATGGCGTTTCGCCGCAATGCGGGCCTGCGCATCGACCACATTCTGCTGTCCGAGCCGCTCGCCAAGGCCTGCACTTCCTGCGAAATCGACAAGATACCGCGCAAGTGGGATCAGCCGTCGGACCACGCACCCGTGGTCGCACAGATTAGCTAGACCCCGAGCCGCTCAGACAGCTCCACAGGAACTCATACTCCATCGCGTCATGAACGGCCTGCTCCAGCGCATCGGAGCCGCCGCCATGTCCGCCGTCGGTATTCTCCCGATACCAGACGCGCTCAGCCCCCAGCGCCTGCATGCGCGCCACCATCTTGCGCGCGTGTCCGGGATGGACGCGATCGTCGCTCGTCGAGGTCGTGAACAGCACCGGCGGATACGCCACTGCGGCGCGCACCTGATGGTACGGCGAGTAAGCCGCGAGCACGCGCGCCTCAT
The DNA here is from genome assembly GCA_049523075.1 of Paraburkholderia sp. GTDB lineage: Bacteria > Pseudomonadota > Gammaproteobacteria > Burkholderiales > Burkholderiaceae > Paraburkholderia. The sequence continues at coordinate 1,747 of JBEKNG010000873.1, read as the reverse complement.
CCGGCTCGTCTGGATCGCCGAACTCGTCGATCCACGACGCGCCGGCGTGCAGCAGGTGGTAGCGGCTCATGTCCAGCAGCGGTACTTCGCACACCACCGCGCCGAACAGATCGGGACGCTGCACCATGCACGCGGCCACCAGCAGGCCGCCGTTGCTGCCGCCCTTGATGCCCAGTTGCGCGGCCGTGGTCACGCCGCCGTCGATGAGCGCCTGCGCGACCGCGATGAAATCGTCGAAGGAACGCTGCCGGTTTTCACCTTGCGCCGCGAGATGCCACTCGGTGCCGAATTCGCCCCCGCCGCGGATATGCGCGACCACAAACACGCCGCCCTGTGCAAGCCAGCCGATCCCTGGTCCGGTCAGATAGCTCGGCGTGAGCGGAATCGCGAACCCGCCATAGCCGGTCAGGAGACACGGGCGTGCGGTCGCCCCGCCCGCCTCGCCCGCGGCTTCAGGCAGCGTGTGTGGACCAATCACGGTGTACGGCACGCGCGTGCCGTCAGCAGAGCGCGCATGACCCCGCTTCACCGCATAAGGCGTGGCATCGAACTGGGTCGGCCAGCGATCGAGCAACTCCCATTCGGCCAGGTTTTCATGCGCCAGATCGGCGAGCCAGTACTCGGGCGGCAGCAGGTAATCGTCGACGTCGACAAACACCTCGTCGTTGAGCGTCGGCTCGATCGGCGAGACGTCGACCTGCGAACTTGCGCGCGCCGGAAAGACACGCGACGTCCACTGCCATTCCCCACCCTCAGACTGCTGCGGTTGCCACAGAACCGTCTTGCTCTGCACGTCGTCCAGATACGAGACGATCAGATGATGGCGCGTATGGTCCCAATCGCATGCCGAGGTCTGCACGTTCGGAATAAAGAGCGAGACGAAGCAGCGCTCGCCGGCCAGAAACTCGCGCTCCCGGATTGCCAGCAGCGCGCCGCCGGGATAAAGCGCGTCCCCACATGACCAGTCGAGACGCGGTTCGAGCAGCAGCCACCCTTCCCAACCGCCCACCGCGACATGCTCGGGCACGTCATAGCGCTGCCACACGCTGGCGGCGTCCAGGTAGTACGTTTCGGAATCGAAAAAGTCGACGCTGCGCACCACGGTATGGCGCAGATCGATCGGGTCGTAGTTCGCATCGACGCTGATGTCGTCGAACTCGCCACGGAACACGACCGGGGCATCGGCGAGCGCCGTGCCGCGCGTCCAGCGCCGCACTTCTCGCGGATAGCCCGAGCGCGTCAGCGTCTTGCCGCCTTTGTCCCAGGCGACGTAGACCGTCTCGCGATCGATCCACGACACCGCATGCTTGCCCGCCTTGGTGACGCTAAAGCCATCCTTCAGGAAGCATTGCGCGTCGATGTCGAATTCCCGCACCACCACCGCGTCCGAGCCGCCCGGCGACAGCGTCACGAGCGCGCGATCGCCATCGGGATAGAGGATGTCGAGCTCGACGCAGACCCACGGCGTGCCCTCTGCCTGCCCGAGCGCATCGAAGTCGAGCAGGTTCTGCCAGACCGGCACGCCGTTGCGCCAGCTCGCCCATGATGTGCGCCGCCAGATCCCTTTGGGGTTGTGCTCGTCCTGCCACAGGTCATAACCCCAGTCTTGCCAGCGATCTGGAATCACCGGCCGCTCACGCGGCAGATACGCCGCAGCGAGGCGTTGCGTAAGGCTATCGAAGCGCGCACCGTCGCACCACGCAGCCCGCGTGCGGGCGTTCTGCTGTTCGACCCAAGCCATGGCGGC
>JBEKNG010000872.1:0-2814 GCA_049523075.1 Paraburkholderia sp. | reverse complement strand
CGTCGCGGCGCGCGCGTGGTGCGCTCGTCAGCGCCGCCTGCGTGGTGAGCGGGATGGCTTACTGCGTGCTGTTTCTCGGTGTGCCACCGTTCGTCAAGGTCGCGCTGATGGGACTCGCCAGCGCACTCGCAATCCAGACCTTCACCTTTGGTCCGATGCTGGTGGCCGAAGTCGCGCCTGTTGGGCAGCGCGGCGCGCTGCTCGCGATCACGAATTCGATCACCACCACAGCGGGTCTGATTGGACCGTTCGCGATGGGCAAGCTGCTCGGCGAGGCCGGCGACGGCCATGGCTACGAGATCGGCTTCGCAGTCACCGGCGCATTGTTGCTGGCGGTGGGCGTTGCAGGCTTCTCGTTACTCGATCCGCAACGCTCGTGTCGCAAGCTCCATGCGCTGCAATAGTGTGCCCGATCGTTTCGTTAATGGATCAGTTAGCGGATGAGTTAGCGCACGGCCCAGGTGTATCCGCTCGCACGCAGGCACACTCACTACCCGCCCACCATCGCACGCCACGTTCTGGCGCATTTGAATATTGCGTCCCCTTCGTACGTTGGCTATTCTGATTCTCACCCCACGCGGTATCCGCTTGAACCAACGCCCTCAGAGGCGACTCAGCAAGTCAGCGAACCCCATGGGCAGTGATGTCGTCTGCCCTTTACGGAGGAACGTATGCGCCGAGCATGCTCGACCTTGGTACCGAGCCGCCTCTTCGAAGCCACCTCTTCCGCACTGGGTCTCCTGATCTTGCTGCGCGTCTCACCGGCACTGGCCGGCTGCGACAATGCTACGCCGGCGAGCGGGCAAACCATCACGTGTAGCAGCACGATCCCGCCCAATCCCTCGAGCACGCCAGTCGTGTCGACAGAAGGCAGTACTAACGTTTCAATCAGCGTACTACTGGGGGCCGAACTCACCATAAGCGGTAACAATGGCATTCTCGTGTACGACCGCAGCACGGTCACTAACCTGGGCAGTATCACCGTAAGTGGGGATACCTTCGACGGCATCTCGGCTCAAGGAAGCGGCGCAGGCCAGAACATATTGATTAACCGGGGAATGCTCGTGACGAGCGGCAGCGAATCGGAAGGCCTCTTCAACGGCGCCGCGGCCGTGACGATGCTTAACGACACCAGCGGGGTGATCCAGACGAGCGGCACCGATTCCGACGCGATGCACGACTTCGCAAGCTCCGGAGGCGGCACGCTCACCAACAAAGGCCTACTCTCAACGACGGGCGAAGGGTCCGCAGGTATGGCCGCGGAGACGGTAAACGATACGCTCGTCAACAGCGGCACCATCACGACGACAGGGGCTGGCTCGCCTGGCATGTTCGCAAACGGCAATGTGGTGGGTGGGGCCGGCAACAATGTCATCACCAACAACGGCACCATCAACGTTTCGGGGACGAATTCACATGGCATCGTCTCGAACGATCCGTCACCGGGCGTGATCACCAATACCGGCTCGATCACCGCGAGCGGCTCGGGTGGGCTGGGCGCTTTCGTGTCGGGCAGCGTGACGTTCGTCAATGCGGCGGGCGCGAGCATCGTGAGCAGACAATCGAATGGCATCGATGCGAACGGAGGCGGCACCTTCACCAATGCCGGCACGATCTCGGGCCAGGACGTCGCAATCTCGATCGCCAACGGTAGCGCGACCATCAACAATAGCGGCACTATCGAGGCAGCCAACACCCAGGCGATCAGCTCGACCGGCGCGTACGACATCGTCATCAACAACAGCGGCACTATCGAGGGCGGTAATGGCCGCGCCATCTACACCGATACCGGCAACGACACGCTCAACTGGACCGCGGGCACGATCACCGGCTTCGTGCGGCTCGGCACGGGACACGATACCGCGACGCTGACCGGCCTCACCGATACCAACCTCGCCGGCGTGCCGTTGCTCGCAGGCGGCAACGTCTCCGGTGTCCTCAACTTCAATGACACTCAGGCGAGTGGCCTTAGCCGATTCACGAACTGGTCGACCATCAACGCGACGAACGGCAGCCAGCTCACCCTTGACAACAACGGTCTGACGCTCGGCAACAGCGGCACGCTAACGGGCATGCTCAGTGTCGACTCGACCAGCACGCTGTTCGCCGGCGGTCTGGGCGACCCCGCAATCACACCGGCCGTGAGCGGGCAGCTTGTCACCGTCAACAACGCCGGCACGATCGACCTCACGAACGGCGGCACCAGCACAACCGATGCACTGGTGGTGAACGGTAACTACGTGGGACTCAACGGCAAGCTGTTGCTGCAAAGTGTGCTTAACGGGGACGGCTCGGCGAGCGACAAGCTGGTGATCGTTCAAGGCACCGGCTCGGGAAAGACGACGCTAGGGATTACTAATGTCGGCGGCATAGGCGCTGCAACGGTCACGGACGGCATCATGGTGGTGCAGGCCACCGATGGCGCGACGACGACCGCCGGCGCATTCACGCTGCCGAAGCCGCTGGTTGCAGGCGCCTACACCTACTATCTGTTCAAAGGCGGGGTGAGTGCCGGAACGGCTGACAACTGGTACTTGCGCTCGAGCCTGGCGGCAACGCCTACGCCTACGCCAGCACCTGCACCGGCACCTGCACCTACGCCAACGCCAACGCCCACACCTACGCCAACCCCGGCCCCCTCGCCGACACCCGCCCCAAGCGGCCCGCTCGCCGCCGGCGGCACACCGTCCCTCCCGTCCGCGCCGCCAGCAGGCTCAGCACCTACGCCGCTCTACCGGATGGAGGTGCCGGTCTACGCGGAAGTCTCCGAACTCGCGCGCGCACTCGGCCTCGAACAGATCGGCACCTTCCACG
>JBEKNG010000871.1:0-2815 GCA_049523075.1 Paraburkholderia sp. | reverse complement strand
CTGGTGCCGCCAAGGGCGGCGTGTTTTTCGGCCACCCGTACGATAACGACAATCTGCAGAACACGATGCGGATTAACAACGCGGTCAAGTATGCGAGTCCGAACTACGGCGGCTGGCGGTTCGGCAGCCTCTACGGCTTTTCGAACGCGGCCGGCGGCTTTTCCAACAACCGCGCCTATAGCTTCGGTAGTTCGTATAACAGCGGTCCATTGCGTTTCGCGGCGTCGTACCTGCAGTTGAACAATGGCGGCACTGCCGCCAATCTGGCCGGCGCGACAGACTCCATCGTCAATTCGGACGGCCAGTTGACCGGCAGCGACTCAACGTTTAGCGCCGGGCAGCAACGTACGTTTGGCGCGGGTTTTGACTACGCGTTTGGTCCGGCGAAGGTCGGCTTTACGTTCACTGAAACAAAACTGGAAAACGCAACGGGAATCAACAACACCAGTTCCTCGCCGATCCCCCTCGGTAACTCCAGCCTGCGTTTCGACAACTATGAAGTTAACGCAATCTACAACGTAACGTCGACAATCAATGTCATCGGTTCGTACACGTTCACGGACGGCAGTTCCAGCCTCGCGGGCGCGTCAAGCCCGAAATGGAACCAGGTCAACCTGCTGCTGGACTACGCGCTGAGCACGCGGACCGACGTGTATGTCGAAGGTCAGTTCCAGCACGTAAGCGGCGGCGGCACCGTATTTACGGCTGACATCAACGGTTTATCACCATCGGCCACCAGCAGCCAGGTCGCTGTCACCGCAGGCTTGCGTACCCGCTTCTAGGCTTCATCGAACCCGGGTCAAAAAAGCACCGTTCGCGTGCGAGGCAGATTCGTTGCTGTCCGCCCGGGCACACCCTCGCACAGGAATATGACCCTCCGTATTCGCGCATCACGCGCGAATACGGGATCGTATGGGAAAGCGGCACTGACACCGGCAGCGCGACCGACGACACTTTCTGCAGCACCAGTCGACGCCGCGCTTCATGGAGACCGACTGCGCGGAAGCGGTCAAGCGGACTCGCAACAATCTCGGGCAACAACCGACCAAAAGAGAAATAATAATCGTTCTCATTGCGTCCGTGATCGAGTAGAGGTAGCATGCGAACTTGTGCGGTTGAATAGGGCGGGGCGCCCACCCGAAAGTACCTCAATTGCGTTTTCTCATTCGCGTCGGTAGTCATTGCTACCAACGCGCCCTCAAATCTGAGTTGCACCGCATGCGGCCTGCTCGGTCAGTTCTGCCGGAGCTGGCGACTGCCTCTGGACGAGTTGCGGTTGAGTAGTCGCCTCAAGGTTTGTAACGCGTCAGCACAGAAATTCACTAGATGCCTGGTCTTTCCTTATTCGGCGACCCCTGGTTCTACGCTGCGAGCATACCGGCACTCCTGCTGACAAGCATCTCAAAGGGTAGTCTCGGGCTTGGCCTCGGCGTCGTGGCCGTTCCACTCATCGCACTGCACTTGCCAGTGCCCGTTGTGGTGACACTTCTTTTGCCCATCCTTTGCCTGACTGATCTGGTCACGCTCTGGCAATATCGCGGCGAATGGAGTTGGCCACTGCTGCGTATCGTGATCCCCGCCGCACTCGTTGGCATTGGGCTCGGTGCACTGGCGATACACCATCTTTCGGAAGCATGGCTAAGACTCGGCGTCGGTGTGATCTCAATCGACTTTGCCCGGCGGCGCTGGTTGGAGTCTCGTCGCCCTGCACGGCAAGAGCGCCATCGTTTGCGCCCGGCCTCAAGCATCTTCTGGGGGGCCACCTCGGGCTTCACAAGTTTCATGGCCAACGCGGGTGAACCGGCGCTGGCCATCTATCTGTTGCCGTACAAACTAACCAAGCGCTGCTTTGCCGGCACCACGGCTGCATTTTTCGCGGTCATCAATCTAGCGAAACTAGTCAGCTTTTCCATGCTTGGGCTGTTCACCCGCACAACTCTGCTTGCCAGCCTCGTTCTCACGCCTATTGCGATATTCGGCATCTGTGCAGGTGTTTGGCTAAACGGCCGGTTAAACGTCACGCATTTCTATAAATTTGCGTACATCATCCTGTTTGTAATCGGTGTGCGACTCATCTACACCAGCCTTAAGGTCATTCTCTAGTCACAGTTGCATCTGGACGCGCAATTTGTCTGCGACGCTGGTGCTGCATACGTGGTTCCTCCCTCGAGGCTTGTTCAAGGCCTGCCAGCATGCGTCGTCGTGCCCTCGTAATGCCCTCGTAATGCGGCAGACAAGGGCAGGCGTAGAACACTCCTTAACGGCCTCGGCCAGTTACTTGCCTCGGGAGACGATCGTCCCTGCAGTGACGCACGACTGCGTTTGCGTCGGGTCCACAAGTTTTCCTGTGTTGCGATATTCTTCAAGCTCATTCTCTGCTGGCCGATGCGCGTCCCGAATCGCGGTGTCGCTCATCGCGTCCGCCCTCACCGAGGACTACCATGGCGATCGACTCTTCCGCTTCTCCCGTCTGGTTCATTACTGGTTGTTCGACCGGCTTCGGTCGGGAAATCGCACAGGCTGTACTCGCGCGTGGCTGGCGTGCTGTCGTCACTGCGCGCGATCCTGGTGCTGTCGCCGACCTGGCGAGCGCGCACCCCGAACACGCACTGTCACTCAAACTTGATGTGACCTCGCCCGAGGCCGTGGTCGCGGCCGTCGCGCAGGCGAAGGCTGCGTTTGGCCGCATCGACGTGTTGGTCAATAACGCAGGGTACGGTTATCTGTCCGCTATTGAAGAAGGCGAAGATGACGAAGTACGCGCCATGTTCGAGGTCAATTTCTTTGGCGCGGTCAGCACGATCAATGCCGTATT
>JBEKNG010000870.1:0-2818 GCA_049523075.1 Paraburkholderia sp. | reverse complement strand
AGCTGGTGTGGCCGACCGGCCCTGGCGTGCGCATCGATTCGATGCTGTATCAGGGTTACATCGTGCCGCCGTTTTACGATTCGCTGCTCGCCAAGCTGATCGTGTCAGACGAAAGCAGGCCCGCGGCACTGGCGCGGCTGGAGCGGGCGTTGCGCGAGTTGCAGATAGGCGGCGTGAAGACGACCGCGCTGCTGCATCGCGCGCTGCTTGAGGACGAGGACGTGCGCGCCGGCCGCTACCACACCAACTTTCTGGAAGCGTGGATAACCGGGTGGCGCGCGCAACGATCGGCGGAGGCGGCATGACGATTCGATACACGTTCGGCGGCGATGAATTCATCTTCGTCGAGATCAGCGAGGACATGTCGCTCGATGCGTTCTTCAAGGGCACGGCTATCACGCGTGAACTGCAGCGCCGCAAGGTGGCGGGCGTCACCGAGATCTGCCCGGCGAACGCGTCGTATCAGGTGCGCTACGATCCGGACGTCATCGCGCCGGACACACTTGTTGCGCTGCTGCAGGAGATCGCGGCCGAGGTCGGCGATGCAGAACTGGATATCGCGACGCGTATCGTCGAAGTACCGGTGCTCTACAACGACCCGTGGACCCACGAAACCCTGATGCGCTTTCGCGAGCGCCACCAGGATCCGGACTCGACGGATCTGCAGTACGCCGCACGCATCAACGGATACGCGGACGTCGATGCTTTTATCGCCGCACACGCCGGTTCCCCATGGTTCGTCTCGATGGTCGGCTTCGTGGCCGGTCTGCCGTTCATGTTCCAGATGGTCGAACGCGCGCGGCAGCTGCAGGTGCCCAAATACCTGCGGCCGCGCACCGATACCCCGAAGCTGACAGTCGGCCACGGCGGCTGCTTCGGCTGCATCTACTCGGTTCGTGGGGCGGGCGGCTATCAGATGTTCGGTGTGACACCCGCGCCTATCTTCGAGCCGGCGCAGCGTCTCGACTATCTGCGCGATTTCATGGTGTTCTTCCGGCCCGGCGATATCGTGAAGTTCAAGCCGATCGACCGCAATGCCTACGACAAGGCAGTCGCTGAAGTCGAAGCCGGCACGTTTTCGCTGCGCGTGCGTCCAGTGAATTTCTCGTTAGGCGCTTTCATGCGCGATCCCGACGCGTACAACCGTTCACTGGTGGAGGTGCTCAATGCCGACTGATCCGCTCAAGGCCATCGAAGTGATCAAGCCCGGCCTGTCCACTTCGGTACAGGATACCGGCCGCCTGGGGTATTACCACGTCGGCATTCCACCTTCCGGCGCGCTCGATCAATACGCATTGCGCGCGGCCAACCTGCTGGTCGGCAATCCTGAGGAAGCGGCGACGCTGGAGTTCACGCTGCTCGGCCCGCAGTTGCTATTCAACGAGGATACGCTGATCGCGGTGACCGGCGCCGAGATGACGCCGAAGATCGATGGCGCGGCACAGGCCTGCAACGTCGCGTTGCGCATCAAGGCGGGCAACACGCTGACATTCGACTACGTGAAAGGCGGCGCGCGTGCGTACCTTGCGGTGGCGGGCGGGATCGATGTACCAGTCGTGCTCGGCAGCCGCTCCACGTACGCGCTGGGTGCGATTGGGGGTCATGAGGGCCGGCGCCTGCAGAAAGGCGACAGCCTGAGCATCGGCCGTGTAGGAGGTCCGGCTCGCGAAGGCACGACACTTCCCGATACGTTGCGCGCGCCGCTGACACGCGAGGTGGAATTGCGGGTGCTGCCGGGGCTCTATCACCATCGTCTGACCGACGAGTCGGCCAGCACATTCTTCGAAGACACATGGGCGGTTGCGCCCGAGGCGGACCGCATTGGTTACCGCTACAAGCAGGGGCGTCCGCTCAAATTCCGCGAACGCGAGCAACCGTTCGGCGCCGGCGCCGATCCGTCGAACATTGTCGACGCTTGCTATCCGATCGGCTCGATTCAGGTGCCGGCCGGGCTCGAGCCGATCATCCTGCATCGGGATGCGGTGTCGGGTGGCGGCTACGCGACTATCGGCACGGTGATCAGCGCAGACATGGATTTGATCGGGCAAATGCAACCGAATCATCTGGCCCACTTCGTGCCGGTCACGATGGCACAGGCGCTCGCCGCACGGCGGGATGCGCAATTACGGCTCGCGCGCTTGCGCGAGGCGCTGTTGCGCTAGCGCGCAAGCCATGCGTTCAACGGCCGCCTGAGTGCCGGTTGAACGCGCCATTCCGGATCGGTATAAACCCCAATATCCACAACATTTTCGTTGACGCGTAATCCATCAACGGATTTTGTTGACGACATACGTTTTGTGCCGCCAAGTGTGCAAGCGATGCGGCCCCAGCACCACGACGACGCGCCGCTCGCTATGGCGAGTGCCATTTCGGTGTTGTCCGCATGACCCTCGCTTCCCTTCCCCGTTCCAAATCCTTTGAGGAGTAACACATGGCCAAGGAAATCCTGATTGCGTTCGGTATCGATGTCGACGCGGTCGCTGGCTGGCTCGGCTCGTATGGTGGCGAGGATTCGCCGGACGATATCTCGCGTGGGCTGTTTGCCGGTGAAGTCGGTTCGCCGCGCCTGTTGAAACTGTTCGAGCGCGAGCAGATCAAGACGACGTGGTTTATCCCTGGCCACTCGGTCGAGACCTTCCCTGAGCAGATGAAGGCCGTCGCCGCCGCTGGCCATGAAATTGGCATTCACGGCTATAGCCATGAAAACCCGATCGCGATGACGCCGGAACAGGAGGAAGCGGTACTCGACCGCAGTATTGAACTCATCACCGCGCTCGCCGGGCGCCGCCCGACAGGCTATGTCGCACCCTGGTGGGAG
>JBEKNG010000869.1:0-2819 GCA_049523075.1 Paraburkholderia sp. | reverse complement strand
TGCCCGCTTTCGTCGACGCCCGCCGCCACGCCGCGCGTGATTTCCACACCTTGCTCGAGCAGCACCACTTCTCGGCCCGCGTAGGCGTGACAGGCATTCCAGCGCGGCTGGAAGGGCTCGAAGCCGTCCGCGCCAAAGCGTTTGAGCGCAGGCTCGAGCGCGTTCAGCTCGGCCGCGAGTGTATCGGTCAGATTGGCATTGGGCAGCGCGCGCGAGAGCGCGGTGGGCACCGTGCCGCGGGCCTGCGGCGGCACGTCGGCATTCAGTGCCTCGACCTTGGCCGCCAGTTCGTCCGCACCTTTCACATTGGTGCCGATACCGATCACCACGGCGCTCGCATAGTCGGTACTCCATGCCGTTTCGATCAGGATGCCGGCCAGCTTGTCGCCTTCCAGCAGCACGTCATTAGGCCATTTCAGCGCGATCTGCCCGGGTCCCGCGACCGGCAGCGAGCGCAGCCCGTCGACCAGCGCCACGCCCACCGCGAGACTCAAGCCCGCGAGTCCCTCGAGCGGCCGCGGCAGCACGCAGGCTACCGAAAACAGCAGGGCGTTGCCCGGTTCGGCGTACCACGTGCGGCCGCGCCGGCCACGTCCGGCAGTCTGCAGATAGGCGACGCGCACGATCGGCCGCGGCAGTGCGGTCGACCTGCGCGGCAGTGCCTTGACGCGTGCCATCAGGTCGGCGTTGGTGGAGCCGGTCTCTTCGACGATTTCGATCGGCCAATCGTGCGCGTGCGGACCGAACAGCGCGACCGCGCGATCCCGGTCGATGCGCCAGTCGCCGGCCAGGCCGGCATGGGATGAGGACTTGGAAGCGTTCATGCCGCATATTGTAGCGACAGGGGGCAACGAAGACCCACTTGGAGCGCACGAGGACCGTGACTTCGCGCCGCGTTCGTTACAATGGCCCCTGACCCGATAACCAGAATCCAGCGATCCTTGAACTACGACACTCCGCCCGGCCTCGAAGTCGCGGCAGGCAGCCAAGGCAAGATCGTCCGGCTCTCCGGCCAGTGGACGGCGCTGGCGCTCGCGCGCGACCGTGCCACCGGCAAGGTCGTGCCCCGTCTGCGTTCGCTCATCGGCATCGAGGGGATGCACTGGGACCTGTCGCGCATCGAGCGCATGGACCACGTCGGCGGCCAGGCGCTCTGGCGCGTTTGGGGCCACAAGCTGCCGCTCCAACTGACCGAGCTTAACGACACCCAGCGCGACATTTTTGAGCGCATCGCCCTGCTCGATTCCATGCGCGATACGCCCGAACCGGTGCTGCGGTTCGACCCGTTCACCCGGCTCGGCCTCGGGATCTTCTCCTTCTTCGAGCACCTGTACGGCGGCATCGCAATGTTCGGGCGTGTCGTACTCGACCTGCTCGCGGTGGTGCGCAATCCGAAGATCACACCGTGGACCGAAATCTCGGCGAACGTCTACAACGCGGGCGCCAGGGCGCTGCCCATCATCGCGCTGGTCGCGTTCCTGATCGGCATCGTGTTGAGTTACCTGTCCGCACAGCAATTGCGGCTGTTCGGCGCAAACCAGTACATTGTTAACATCCTCGGGCTGTCGGTGATTCGCGAACTGGGGCCGGTGCTCTCGGCGATCCTGGTGGCCGGCCGCTCGGGCTCGGCGATTACCGCGCAGATCGGCGTGATGCGCGTCACCGAGGAACTCGATGCCATGCGCGTCATGGGCATCCCGCATGGCCTGCGGCTGATCCTGCCGCGCGTGCTCGCGCTCGGCGTGGCCATGCCGCTGCTCGTGATGTGGACCAACATCGTCGCGCTGACCGGGGGTGCGCTCGCCGCAAAAATCGTTCTCGGCATCGACATGAGCTATTTCTTCCGTGCGTTGCCGAGCGTGGTGCCGGTCGCGAATCTGTGGATCGGCCTCGGCAAGGGCGTGGCGTTCGGCATGCTGATCGCCATCGTCGGTTGCCATTTCGGGTTCCGTATCAAGGCGAATTCGCAAAGCCTCGGTGAGGGCACGACTACCTCGGTGGTGACGTCGATCACGATCGTGATTCTCGCCGATGCCGTGTTCGCGATCCTGTTCCAGAACGTGGGGCTAGGATGACCGCGCCGCTGACGCAATCCGTGCGCGGCCAGCCGCTGCCTTCGATTGCCGAGCCGGTGATCGAGGTGCGCGATCTGACCAAGCGCTACGGCCGCAACATCGTGCATCAGCACCTGAACTTCGAGGTGCGGCGTGGTGAGATCGTCTCGATCGTCGGTGGCTCGGGTTCTGGCAAGACCACGCTGGTGCGGCAGATCCTCGGACTCGAACGGCCGTCGTCGGGCACCATCAAGCTGTTCGGCGAAGACCTCTCGACCGTCTCCCCGGAAACCGCGCTTCTGATGCGTAGCCGCTCCGGCATGCTGTTCCAGCGCGGCGCGCTGTTCTCGTCGCTGTCGGTGTTCGACAACATCGCGCAGCCGCTGCGCGAGCTTGGCAAGATCCCCGAGGACCTGTTGCGTGACATCGTCATGCTGAAGCTCGAGATGGTTGGCTTGCCGTGCAAGCATGCGTCGAAGATGCCGTCGGCGCTGTCGGGCGGGATGATCAAGCGGGTTGGCATCGCCCGTGCGATCGCGCTCGAACCGGAACTACTGTTTCTCGACGAGCCGACGGCCGGGCTCGATCCGGAGGCGTCGGACGAGTTCGTTGAACTGATCAGCACGCTGCACCGCGCGCTTGGCCTGACCGTTGTGATGGTGACGCACGACCTCGACACGATGGTCGCGCTGTCTACCCGCGTCGCCGTGCTGGCCGACCGCAAGGTGCTGGTCGCGGCCCCTGTCGAGGAAGCCGCCGGCGTCG
>JBEKNG010000868.1:0-2821 GCA_049523075.1 Paraburkholderia sp. | reverse complement strand
TGCAGTGTGCCAATCACCGTTTCTCCATCGATTGCGACCACGAGACGCTGGTTCGGATCAACTTCTATTGCTTTGAATGCGGCAACGTACCTTTCGTCCAAAGGCGAGCTAACGGTCTCTCGTTGGCTGCCAAGCTCATCGTCTGCCAACAGTCCAACAATTGCCGGTAGGTCCGCCAGTAGCGCTGTTCGGAAAATGATGTGGTTCATGTCTCAACCGTGAGAGGTGGGGTTCGAGGGAACCTGAAGTATATCGAGCGTTCGCGCGATCTCCCGTCTTGACTGGGTGATGCGAAGGTAATCGGTAGCGTATGCGACAAAGGGATGGTCCGTCGTCTATATGGATTGCTTCAGGTATCGCGAAACTGCGCCGATCAAAGAAGCCCCACTAACTTCGCGGATTGGAGTGCGTCCCCCAGTTCCGGTACTTGATGACGGATAACCATCACAAAGCAGCCGCTCGCCACGACTATTTGCACGACTGGAACGGGTCGTGTGTTGCCGATCGCCGTAAGGCAGAGTCACCGGCCAATATGAGACATCCGGCGCTCGAGGCATTCATTTCAATCAAAGCCCCGATGCAGCGCGCATCGGCTCATGACCACCGTTCGTTCGTGCTACGATTCGCGATGCCTGACCGACATAACGAAAGCAGGCTTTGACCTACCCCGTAGTGAACTGAAAACGTCTTCACTCGAACAATGTACGCAGTTGCCTGGCCTCCCTCGAAAACGCACTGAAACTGTGTCGATGCAGTGATTGCATCCACTCTGGCATTCGTCCCGGACCTGTTGTGAAAGGCAGTCCGGTCGAGCTGCTCGAATCGACTTTTCGTACCCAGATTCGTGCGACCGCGTTTTCATGACACCACAACATGCGTATTCTCAATACGATGGCCGCTCGTGCCATCCCGCTCGTTCCCCCGTTCGCTAATCCGTAAAATCTCCCGCCGCTATATCGCCGGCGAAACACTCCGCGAGGCTCGCACGCGCATCCACGCGCTCCACGCGGCAGGCTTCCGTACAACCGTCGATGTGCTGGGCGAGACTGCGTCGTCGTCCGATCAGGCGGAGTCGATGGCACGCGATTATCTCAATCTCGTCCAGGCGCTCGGTGCAGAAAATGAACCCGCCGAGCTATCGATAAAATTAACCGCCCTAGGACTGCATCTCGACGAAGACGCGTGCATGTCACGAGTCTCGATGAGCTTGCGAGCGGCCGCGTCGCACGGAATCAGCGCGTGCATCGACATGGAAGACATCAGTTGCACCCAGAAAACGCTCGACGCGTTCCTGAGGCTCGAAGCCGACGGTTATCCAGTCGGAATCGCGCTGCAAGCGTATCTGAAGCGCACGAGCGGCGACATCGTTCCTCTGCAGGCGCGCAAGAGCCGCATGCGCATTTGCAAGGGGATTTATGCCGAGGCAAACGAGCATCTCGTCGACGGTGCATCAAGGGATCGGACCGCGATCAATGCGCACTTCGTTCGGCACGTATCGAGCGCAATACAGGCGGGATCGTTCGTGGGCATTGCAACGCACGACGCACAATTGATCGATGCGCTGACTAGCTGGCTGCAAAGCGAGCGGATTGAACGCTCACGATTCGAGTTTCAGATGTTGCTGAGCGTGTGCGAACAGCAGCGTGATGCTTTGCTTGAGCAAGGATTTAACGTACGCGTCTATGTGCCATACGGTCATGACTGGTATGGCTACAGCACCCGGCGAATCAAGGAGAATCCGCGAATTGCCGGATATATCCTGGCTGCGATGATACGTAGCGCTCGGGCTCGCTAGCAGTTACAGCAGGACCCTTGGCCCGGGACCGACCGCATGGTTGGTCCCGGCTCGAACGGCAGCTTTCGAGAAATCCGCCGGCTGCTGTGGGTCCAACTGAGCCGCCCGGACTCGCTTTCCCGATCGTCGTCGAGCACCGATAGTTCAGCAGGCCGTGTCGAACATATCAGGCATCCGTAAGCAGGTCATCATCCGACTTGGGCGCCGTTTTGCGCGGTGGCAATGGGTAGGGTACGGCCGCCATTTCATCAACCGGATACAGATTCAGGAACGACCTCGCCTCGTCGGTACTTCGGCAGCCAAGCCAATCCGCGTATACGTCCAGCCGAACAATTACAACCGACCGCTTCTCGTCGCCCGGTTTGTGGAACCGCTTCATAAGCGAGTGATCGTCTGCGTTGACCGTGAGCATAGTGAAAGATACGGTCGGAGCCGCGTCGACCTCCTCCCATATGCGCCAAAGGCCAGCAATCGCAAGCGGCTCTCCAGACGCCAGACCTATCTTCCAACGCACCGGCTTACCTGTCTCGTAGTTCGGTTCGTAGAAACTCTCACACGGGATCAGGCAGAATTGCAGCCGGTTCCATGCGCCACTGAAGCTCCGCTTATCGCCAATGGATTCGGCCCGTGCGTTCATCGTGTCGAAGACCTTCACGCCAGGCGGGATCTTCCGGCGCGGCACCATTCCAAAGGTCGCGGCGTCAATAACGAGGCCATCAATGGTCCGCCGGAAAATAGGCGCCCCGTAATCCTTATAGATCTCGGGTTTGAAGTCGAATCCCGGCAGTGCAAACTCCGAAAACGCCTCGAATACCTTGATGTCGCCCACCTTGTAACTTGTGCACATAGACCCCTCCTTGGGGGTCCATGATAGCGCTGGCGAACACGGTTTATACTGTACATATATGGTCCTTCCCCAATTTGAGTGGGTGAAAAACCATGGCCAAAGAAGCAATTCGGGCATGATATGCGGCGTTGTTGATCGAGTTGTTTTCCAATGAGTGAACACGCGCTTTACACCCAGCT
>JBEKNG010000867.1:0-2822 GCA_049523075.1 Paraburkholderia sp. | reverse complement strand
CGTGTGATGCCCAGGGCTTGCACTTCACCTCCCCTACTTCCGCATCTTTCCTCGCCTTACCGCGCGATAACCTGGTAAGTAGACCCGAGGGGTTTCACCTCGAGTCTCTCGCAGAACCGTGCGTAAATCTCTCGATTTACACGGCTCCCGTTATCCACCCAACCCTCCGCGGAAACGCCAATGGAAAAACAACTGGGGAAAGACATCCTTCATCTTGCCGAGCCATTCCGCGCTGCGCCGCTTTCGTCGCGCTAGCGTTTTATACTTGCGTCTAGCCCATTGCTCCAGCTTTCGATCGATGTACCGGAAAAGCTGTTGCATCGCAGTCCGATAGAATGCTCCATAGTAGTTAAACCATCCACGTATCATCGGATTGTATTGCTGCGCCAGTTCGGCAAGCGTCGCCGGAGTCTGGCGGTGAAGCTTCCACCGTCGGACCGTCTGCCTCATCCGCTTCAGCGCGTCCACGCTCGCTCCCGGCAGAAATCCCGTAAACAGCTGGTTTCTGCTGTTCCGGGCCGCTCTCGGCCGAAACGTGAAACCGAGGAACGTGAACTGCACTTGCGGCCAGCTTTGGGCACGATTACTGTTCTTGCAATATACAATCGCCGACTTCTCCGGATGCATCTCCAGACCACACTCCGTTAGCCGCGATGCGATCGATTGCATCACGTTTTCCGCCTGCTTCAGATTGCGACAATGAATTACTGCATCGTCGGCATAGCGGGCAAACGGGCAGTGCGGCCAGGTCCGTTTCATCCAGCAGTCGAACACATAATGCATGAACAGGTTCATCAGGACCGGGCTGACCACACCCCCTTGCGGGGTACCTCGTTCCCGGGGCAGGCGGGTACCGTCTTCCAGTTCAAACGGCGCAGTCAGCCACCGCTCGATGTACAGCAGAATCCAGTTATCGCCAATGTGAGTACGGACCGCTTTCATCAGTAGGCCATGATCTATCCGATCGAAGGAAACCACGACAGACTACCCCATCCCAAGACGTTCCTGAATCGGTCGTCATCACACGAGCAGGCCATCCATTCGAAGGCCTGCGCCTGCAGGTCATCAGCCGACGGCAACGCGCTGGCCGACCACATCTCCTGCTGCTTCTTCCAGACCAGTCGCGCGGACTGATTCCCCTCGACTGGACCGATTCCATTGCCGATGTCGTGGGGACCGCCCCGGCCTCCGACGTGCTGGGTTCACTCGCCGACCTGCTCCACGCTCGCGTCATCATTGACGCTTTACTGCGCCAAACGGAACAGGAGAGCAACGATGCAACTGAACCTGGCCTTCGAGGATCTGCCGCACGACGACAGTCTATGGGAGCAACTCGACGAAGCGACACGCGAAACGATGATCGATCGGCTCGCGCAGGCGATCGCAAAGGTCGTAATCGTAAGTCATCCAAACGAACTGGAGCACAACGATGAGTGATGCATCCCACAAGATAGCCGCGAGCCATCTGCAGCGTACCGCGGTCGTTTACATCCGCCAGTCCAGCGCCAGTCAGGTTGAGCACAACCGCGAATCGACACAGCGCCAGTACGCGCTTGCTCAACGTGCGCTCAGCCTCGGCTGGCACGAACAGCAGGTCAGTGTGGTCGACGAGGATCTGGGCCTCTCGGGCGCAAGTGTCGCGAATCGTGGCGGCTTTGCGCGCATGACCGCCGAGGTAGCACTGGGGCACGTTGGAATCATTCTCGGACTCGAAGTCTCGCGTCTGGCGCGCAACAACTCCGACTGGTACCGTCTGCTCGATCTGTGCAGCATGACTGATACGCTCATCGGCGATGCCGATGGCGTATATAACCCGGCGTTTTTTAACGATCGGCTATTGCTCGGCTTGAAGGGCACCATGAGTGAAGCCGAACTGCACATCCTGCGCGCCCGTCTGGATGGCGGCATTCGCAACAAGGCAGCCCGCGGTGAACTGCGCCGCGGGCTGCCAACCGGGCTGGTATGGGGCGAGGCCGACGGCGAGGTGAGACTGCATCCCGACGAAGCTGTGGTCGGTGCAATACGCGCCGTATTCGCCCGTTTCAGCGAATTCGGCTCAGCCCGCCGCGTCTGGCTGTGGTTTCGCTCGGAGAACCTCTCGTTCCCCCTGCAGATGCATCACAGCGACCAGATCCGCTGGATCGCGCCGACCTATCATGCGATCCATAGCGTGCTCGCCAATCCGGTTTATGCTGGTGCCTATTGCTACGGCAGGAGCCGGCAGGAGCGATACATCGACCCGCAGGGGGGACTGAAGACGCGCGTGCGTCGGCTGCCGCAGTCGCAGTGGGCCGTGCTCATCAAGGACCATCATGAAGGCTATATCGACTGGGCAACTTATGAAGCCAATCAGGTTCGCCTGGGTGGCAATATCAAACCCACGCCGCATCACGCCGGAGGGGCCGTGAGAGAGGGCACAGCCTTGCTTCAGGGTCTGGCGATCTGCGGTCACTGTGGCCGGCGACTCAGAACCCACTACCGCGGCATGAACGAGACGCCGGGATACCATTGTGCAAATAAAGGTGTTGTGAATGGCCGTGGCGTCTATTGCCTGAATGTCGGTGGCCTGCAGATCGACAAAGCTGCCGCTGAATCCTTCCTGCGTGCCGTCGAGCCTGCCGGTCTGCAAGCTGCTGTGCGGGCCGCAGAGCTTCTCGAAGCCGATCATGACGCCGCGCTTGTGCAGTGGCGACTGGCTGTGGAACGCGCGCGCTATGAAGCGCAGCGGGCCGGGCGCCGATACCATGCCGTCGACCCCGAGAATCGCCTGGTGGCACGCGGGCTCGAAGCCCAATGGGAGAAACGTCTGCACGACCTCGAGT
>JBEKNG010000866.1:0-2825 GCA_049523075.1 Paraburkholderia sp. | reverse complement strand
TGCTACCGTCGACGCCGAATTGAATACCACCGTGCGCGACGCTTCGCAACGCGGTGCGCATGGCGAGGCGGGGATTTTCGCGGTTCACCGCGTCTTGCTCGAAGATCCGACGTTGCTCGATGCGGCGCGCGATCAGATCAGCCTCGGGAAAAGTGCCGGCTTTGCGTGGCGCCAGTCGATTCGTGCACAGATCGCTATCCTGACGAAAGTCGACGACACGCTGCTCGCCGAACGGGCTGCGGATTTGCGCGATCTGGAAAAGCGTGTGCTGCGCGCGCTCGGCTATTCGAACAACGCGGCTCGCACTCTGCCGGCCGAAGCGGTGCTGGTGGCCGAAGAATTCACGCCTTCCGATCTGTCGTCGCTGGACCGTGCCCACGTCACGGCGCTCGTGATGGCACGCGGTGGCGCGACCTCGCACGCTGCGATTCTCGCGCGGCAGAGTGGCATTCCTGCTCTGGTGGCTGTCGGCGATGCACTGCATGCGATTCCCGAAGGCACCGAAGTCGTCGTCGATGCGACCGCGGGACGGATCGAATTTGCGCCGACTGCCCTCGACGTGGAGCGCGCGCGCCTCGAACGCAACCGGCTCGCCGGTGTGCGTGAAGCGAACCGCCGCACCTCGCAACAGGCGGCCGCGACGGCAGATGGCCGCGCGATCGAAGTGGCGGCGAACATCGCGACGCTGGACGACGCGAAGACGGCGGTCGAGAACGGCGCCGATGCGGTTGGCCTGCTGCGCACCGAACTGCTGTTCATCCACCGCGCGTCGGCTCCGACCACCGACGAGCACCGCCAAAGCTATCAGTCGATCGTCGACGCGCTCGCCGGCCGCACCGCAATCATCCGCACGCTGGATGTCGGCGCGGACAAGGAAGTCGACTATCTGACACTGCCGCCCGAGCCGAATCCCGCGCTCGGCCTGCGCGGCATCCGCCTCGCGCAAGTACGTCCGGATCTGCTCGATGACCAGTTGCGCGGCCTGCTGGCAGTGCAACCGCTCGGCGCCGTGCGCATCCTGCTGCCGATGGTGACCGACGCCGGCGAACTGATCCGCTTGCGCAAACGCATCGATGAATTCGCCCGCGAGCTGGGCCGCACTGATCCGATTGAAGTCGGCGTGATGATCGAAGTGCCGTCAGCGGCGTTGCTGGCCGATCAACTGTCGCAATACGCGGATTTCCTTTCGATCGGCACCAACGATCTGACGCAGTACACGCTGGCGATGGACCGCTGCCAGGCCGACCTCGCCGCGCAGGCCGATGGCCTGCATCCGGCGGTGCTGCGGCTGATCGCGGCGACCGTGCAGGGCGCGAACAAGCATGGCAAATGGGTGGGCGTGTGCGGCGCGCTGGCGGGTGATCCGCTGGCCGTGCCGTTGCTCGTCGGCCTGGGCGTGACCGAGCTGTCGGTGGATCCGGTGTCGGTGCCGGGCATCAAGGCGCGAGTGCGCAACCTCAATTATCAGCTGTGCCAGCAACGCGCCCAGGATGTCCTGGCGCTGGAATCGGCGCAGGCGGTAAGAGCAGTGAGCCGCGAAACCTGGCCGCTGGACTGAACCCCACAAAGTCCACGGCGGAATTTCGCTCAACAACCACACGTAAAGCAACGACTCGACGAAGAGACTAAGGACGGAGGTGTAAATGGATGGGAATCCTTTTCTGAAGGTGCAACGGCTCGGCCGCGCGCTGATGCTGCCGATTGCAGTGCTACCGGTCGCAGGGCTTCTCCTGCGACTCGGCCAGCCTGATGTGTTCAACATCAAGATGATTGCCGACGCTGGCGGCGCGATTTTCGACAACCTGCCGCTGCTGTTCGCGATCGGCATTGCGGTCGGCTTCGCGAAGGACAATAACGGCGTGGCGGCGCTCGCGGGCGCGATCGGTTATCTGGTCGAAATCGCGGTGATGAAGGACATCAACGACAAGCTCAACATGGGCGTGTTGTCGGGGATCGTGGCCGGTCTCGTGGCCGGGATGCTGTACAACAAGTACAAGGACATCAAGCTGCCCGAGTACCTCGCGTTCTTCGGAGGGAAACGCTTCGTGCCGATTGCCACGGGGGTGACCTGTCTGGTGATCGGCATTGTGCTCGGCTACGTCTGGCAGCCTGTGCAGGCTGCTATCGACCTGGCCGGCCACTGGCTGACCACTGCCGGCGCGATTGGCGCATTCGTGTTCGGGGTGCTGAACCGCTTGCTGCTGGTCACGGGTCTGCATCACATCCTGAATTCGCTGACGTGGTTCGTGTTCGGCAGCTTCACGCCGCCGGGCGGCGGCGCTGCGGTAACGGGCGATCTGCACCGCTTCTTCGCAGGCGATCCGACTGCCGGAACCTTCATGACGGGCTTCTTCCCGGTCATGATGTTCGGTCTGCCGGCAGCGTGTCTCGCGATGTTCCATGAGGCACCGAAGGAACGCCGCGCGATGGTCGGCGGTCTGCTGTTTTCGATGGCGCTCACCTCGTTCCTGACGGGCGTGACCGAGCCGATCGAATTCAGCTTCATGTTCCTTGCACCCGCGCTGTATGCGATCCACGCCGTGCTGACCGGGCTCTCGCTCGCCATCTGCTCGGCGCTTGGGATTCACCTTGGCTTCACGTTCTCGGCTGGCGCGATTGACTATGTGCTGAACTACGGCCTGTCGACCAAGGGCTGGTGGGCGCTGCCGATCGGTGTCGCGTATTCCGTCCTGTACTACGGACTGTTCCGCTTCTTCATCCGCAAGTTCAATATGGCGACGCCGGGCCGCGAACCCGCTGCTGCTGACGAACAGGTGGAGTCGTTTGATAAGGGCGGTTACGTTGCACCGGCCGCGGCAGCCGCC
>JBEKNG010000865.1:0-2826 GCA_049523075.1 Paraburkholderia sp. | reverse complement strand
CCGCGAACAATTCGATGTACAACACGCCGCCCACGTACGCGATCTACATCGCCGGGCTGGTGTTCAAGTGGTTGAAGAAGCAGGGTGGCCTCACCGCCATGGAAGCGCGCAACATCGAAAAGTCAAAACTCCTGTACGACACAATCGATGCCAGCAGCTTCTATCTGAACAAGATTGAACGCACTTCGCGCTCGCGAATGAACGTACCGTTCTTCCTCGCTGACGAAGCGCGCAACGAAGATTTCCTGGCCGGCGCGAAAGCGCGCGGGCTGGTGCAGCTGAAGGGCCACAAGTCCGTCGGCGGCATGCGGGCGTCGATTTACAACGCGGTGCCGCTCGAAGGCGTTAAAGCGCTCGTCGAGTACATGAAGGAATTCGAACAACGCAGCGCCTGAGCCTCAGGCGCGGTCATCCCTTCCCGCAGTTTCCCGGCAGAGCCGTTTCACGCATGGACGACGAACTTAATACACGACTTAAACCGCTGCGCGAGCGCATTGACGCGCTCGATGCACAACTCATCGCGCTGCTGAACCAGCGAGCCGCGGTCGCGCTCGAGGTCGGCGAAGTCAAGAAGCATTTCAATGCGCCGGTGTTCCGGCCGGAGCGCGAGCAGCAGGTGATCGCGCGCTTGCAGGACATGAGCGACGGGCCGCTCTTCAGTGAGCACATCAGTGCGATCTGGCGCGAAATCATGGCGGCCAGTCGCGCGCTCGAGAAGACCCTCAAGGCAGCGTACCTCGGCCCGGTGGGCACTTATAGCGAACAGGCGATGCACGAGTACTTCGGTCAGTCGATCGAGGGGCTGCCGTGTCCGTCGATCGATGAGGTATTCCGTTCGGTCGAGGCCGGTGCTGCAGAGTTCGGCGTCGTGCCGGTCGAGAACTCGAATGAAGGCGCGGTGTCGCGTACGCTGGATCTGCTGCTGCAAACGCAGTTGCTGATCGGCGGCGAACTCGCTTTACCGATTCACCACAATCTGCTGACGCTCAACGGCGACCTGACCGGCGTGACGCGCGTGTGCGCGCATCCGCAGGCGCTCGCGCAATGCCAGGGCTGGCTCGCGTCGAACGCGCCGCATCTCGAGCGACAGGCGGTGGCGAGCAATGCCGAAGGCGCGCGGCTCGCCGCCGGCGATCCGACCGTGGCGGCGATCGCCGGCGATCGCGCGGCGACCCACTACGGCCTGCAGGTAGCGCACGCGCTAATCCAGGACGACCCGCACAACCGCACTCGTTTCGTGATGATCGGCAAGGAGCCGACGGGCGTGAGCGGGAACGATCTGACCTCGCTGATCGTCTCGGTGGCGAATGAGCCGGGCGCGATGGTCAAGCTGCTGGAGCCGCTGGCTCGCCATGGGGTGTCGATGACGCGCTTCGAGTCGCGTCCGGCGCGTGTCGGTACATGGGAGTACTACTTCTATATCGACGTCGAAGGGCACAGGGACGATGCGCCGGTCGCGGCGGCGTTGGCCGAACTCGGACAGAAGGCAGAATTCCTGAAGATTCTCGGCTCGTACCCGCGGGCGCGCTGATCCGCCAGCTTGGTGACTCTCGTCGAATCTCGAAACCTTATTCACTATTCAATCAGTCGATCCGGAGATACTCATGACAACGCCATTCGGTCCTTCCTACGTGCGAGCGATTGCGCCTTATATCGCCGGTAAGCCGATTTCGGAAGTGGCCCGCGAGTTTGGCCTGGACGAGGCTAGCATTGTGAAGCTTGCGTCGAACGAAAATCCGCTCGGGATGCCGGAGTCGGCGCAACGCGCATTGGCGCAGGCCGCGAGCGAACTGGGCCGCTATCCGGACGCCAACGCGTTCGCACTGAAGGCGGCGTTGAGCGCGCGCTACGACGTCCCGGCTGACTGGATCACGCTCGGCAACGGCAGCAACGACATCCTCGAAATCGCGGCGCACGCGTTTGTCGAGA
This sequence comes from Paraburkholderia sp., assembly GCA_049523075.1. Lineage (GTDB taxonomy): Bacteria > Pseudomonadota > Gammaproteobacteria > Burkholderiales > Burkholderiaceae > Paraburkholderia. The sequence continues at coordinate 897 of JBEKNG010000865.1, read as the reverse complement.
AGGGCCAGTCGATCGTCTACTCCGAGTATTCGTTCGCAGTGTATGCCCTGGCAACCCAGGGTCTGGGCGCGCGCGCCATTGTCGTGCCGGCGGTCAAGCACGGCCACGACCTCGACGCAATGCTCGCGGCTATCACCGACGAGACCCGCCTCGCGTTCGTCGCCAATCCGAACAATCCGACTGGCACCTTCATCGAGGGCCCGGCGCTCGAGGCGTTTCTCGACGAGGTGCCGCGCAACGTCGTGGTGGTGCTGGACGAGGCGTACACGGAATATCTGGCGCCGGAACAGCGCTACGACTCGATTGCATGGGCGCGCCGCTATCCGAATCTGCTCGTGTCGCGCACCTTCTCGAAGGCGTTCGGCCTGGCTGGCCTGCGCGTCGGGTTTGCGATTGCACAGCCGGAACTGACCGATCTGCTGAACCGCCTGCGTCAGCCCTTCAACGTGAATACGCTGGCCCAGGCCGCGGCGATCGCAGCCCTGAACGACAAGGCTTTCCTCGAAAAGACCGCCGGGCTCAATGCGCAGGGCTATCGCCTCCTGACCGAAGCGTTCGACCGGCTCGGCCTCGAGTACGTGCCGTCGCACGGCAACTTCGTTCTGGTGCGCGTCGGCAACGACGATGGCGCTGGCAACCGCGTCAATCTCGCCTTGCTCAAGCAGGGCGTGATCGTGCGCCCGGTGGGCAACTACGGTTTGCCGCAATGGCTGCGGGTGACGATCGGCCTGCCGCAAGAAAACGCAGCATTTATCGCCGCGCTCGAAAAGACGCTCGCGCCTGCCTGAGTGGCGCAAGCACGCTAGAACCGAGCGTGAGATTTTGACCCGCGCGCCAGCGTTTCACGCCATGGCGCGCTCTTCTCTGTGATCGACGTGGCCGGGTTTTCTTTTAACA
>JBEKNG010000864.1:0-2829 GCA_049523075.1 Paraburkholderia sp. | reverse complement strand
AAGCGTCTGCTTACGCTCGGCGGCTTCTACGTCGTCGCCATGGGGCTGGTGCTGGCCGGCTCGGCCCTGGCCGATGACGGCATGCTGCCGAAAGTCATGCTGGGCACCACTGTCATGGAGCCCGAGACCATCCTCAACAGCAACATCATGATGGGCATCCTCGCGGCCATGGCGTTCTATATTCCGGTCGCGATGCTGTTCTGGTTCTCGCCTGTCCTCACCGCGTGGCACGATGTGCCGCCCGTCAAGGCGATGTTCTTCAGCATCGTCAGTTGCTGGCGCAACCGCGGCGCGTTCGTCGTCTTTGGTGCCTTGTGGTTTGCGGTGGAAACAACCGTCATGTTCGGCCTGACCGCGCTGATGCAGGCGCTCGGTGCCGGTGACTTCGCAGTCGCCGTGCTGATGCCCGCCACCATCATCGTCACGACGATGCTCTACTGCTCGTTCTACGCGACCTATCGCGGCTGCTTTGGCGTGCCGACGCCCGACACCCCCGATCTGCCTACCACGCCGGCTAACTGAATGGCCCGTATGCCGGGGCGCGAACTCAACTTCCCGGCATCCCACGCGACGGTGGTATCTTCGAACGGCGCAGCCGCCGCAACATCCACCCCGATGCGGCGCGCACCTCTGATCGATCGATCCTTATGATGCGCGTCCGACGCCTGAACACCCAATTCGAGACCGGCCTCGTCTGGTTTCGCCGCGACCTGCGCAACACCGACCAAGCTGCGCTTTACTATGCATTGAAGCATTGCCAGCGGGTGTGGTGCGTCTTCGTATTCGATACCGTCATCCTGCAGCCGATCCGCGAGATCTGGCGCGCCCGCCGGCCGGATCGCACGCCTGAAGACCGGCGCATCGAGTTCATCCTCGCCGCACTGGACGAACTGGATCAGGCGCTGCGTCAACGCGGTGGCAGCCTCATCGTGCTGCACGACGACGCGCGCGGTGCCATCCCGGCGCTAGCGAACCAACTCGAGGTAGAAGCCGTCTTCACGAATCACGATTACGAGCCTGCCGCACTCGAGCGCGATGATGCCGTGCGCGAGCAGCTGGCCGAGAAGGGTCGCGAGCTGATTACGTTCAAGGATCAGGTGATCTTCGAACGTGACGAAATTCTCACGGGACAGGGCAAGTCTTTCGCGGTGTTCACGCCGTACAAAAATGCCTGGCTCAAGCAGCTCAACGCCTTCGATCTGAAACCGTATCCGGTAGAGAGGTATCTGTCGAATCTGGTGGCGCCGCCTGCCGCGCTGGATCGCGGCCGACCGACGCTCGAGCAACTCGGCTTCGCTCCCAGCAACCTCGCCGACCTGAGGCTGCCTACCGGGATGAGCGGCGCCCAGCACCTGCTCGGCGATTTCCTCACCCGTATCGACAGCTACGCCAACCGCCGCGACTTGCCGGCCGTCAAAGGACCCAGCTATCTCTCGATGCATCTGCGTTTCGGTACGGTGTCGATCCGTACGCTGGCCCGGCTCGCACACGAGCTCTCATTGCAACCGGATGGCCAAGGTGCGGCGACCTGGCTATCGGAACTGATCTGGCGGGATTTTTACTTCATGATCCTGTCGCACCATCCAAAGCTGGCGGGGGGCGCGGCGTTCAAAGCTGAGTACGACGCATTGCGCTGGGAAACCGGCCCGCACGCGGACGCCGCGTTTGCGGCGTGGTGCGAAGGGCGTACCGGTTACCCGCTGGTCGACGCGGCCATGCTGCAGCTCAATCAGACGGGCTACATGCACAACCGTCTGCGCATGGTGACGGCGAGTTTTCTGGTGAAGGATCTGGGAATCGACTGGCGGCTCGGCGAACGCTATTTCGCCGAACAATTGAACGACTTCGACTTCTCGGCCAATAACGGCGGCTGGCAGTGGGCAGCATCAACGGGCTGCGACGCGCAGCCGTATTTCCGGATCTTCAATCCGGTGACTCAATCGGAGAAATTCGATCCTGAGGGGCGCTTCATCAAGCGCTACCTCCCGCAACTCGCTAACGTGCCACCGAAGTGGATTCACGCGCCATGGCTAGCAGGAGCTGAGCGGTTGTCTGATTTCGGCGTGACGCTTGAAAAGAACTATCCAGCGCCGATTGTCGACCATGCGGAAGCAAGGCAACGCACGCTGGCGCGCTTCGGCAAATAACGATAGTGGGCACTTACATGCCAGAACCCCGACAACGTCGGCGGTTCATTTAACTCCAGCTTAGTGCTGCTGGGACATCCATGCGGGATGACGAACTGCTGCGTCACGGTCGAGCTTGCGAATACGGAATTCGAGATCGTACAGATCCGTGGCTTCTGCGAGGTAAGCGTCGCTACGCTCTTTGGCCAACTGGTCAGCGGACTTCGTCAGGAACAGGAACAAGCGGCTCAGTAGATACATGATCAACCTCGAAAAGAGTCTAGGGTTATTGCCTAGTGGATAACCCGTATTATAGGGAAAACCCTAGTCGATGCCAAGCGCTCTTTTCTGAAGTGTTGCTCTACTGCCTGCCGTCCTCCGCGCGGCACTCGTCCAACGTCCGCTAAGCCCCGCCCGACACGGCTCCCGCATCGACACTCTCGGTTTCACGCGCCTTTAGCGCACGTCGCTGATACCTGAAAAACTCCCAGATCAAGGCGCTCGCATCCGGCCCTTTGGACGAATGAAACGGCACCGCGTCGTCGCCGCCGCTCCACGCATGTCCTAACGCCTGGACCCGGCATAACCGCACCACGCGCCGGCCGCCCCGGACATAGTCGCGCATCACCACGCCCGCTTTGCGTTCTTCACGTACTTCGCCGGCTTTTCGTTCGCCCTCTGCATCGACCAGCCCATTCAAGCG